>NZ_JBHXPI010000017.1:0-133396 GCF_042718575.1 Streptomyces sp. NPDC058579 | reverse complement strand
TGCCCTCGTGGCTTGCTTGAGCCGGATGCGGTGAAAGTCGCACGTCCGGTTCTGAGGGGGCCGGGGCGCAGCAATGCGCTCCGGCTACCCGACCCTCCTGTACCGAGGTTGGTCCCCGACTGGATGGTCGAGGGGAGGGTGGATTCCTGCGTGTCCGGCATGGACCTCTGCGTTCGTGAGTCGGGGAGGAAGAGGTGCCACTCCGGACGAAGTCCGGAGCGGTGGGGGTCAGGGGTAGTCCCGCAGGCGCGGGACTACCCGCATTCGATGCACCGGGCGACGTGCCCGGACAGGTCTCGGGCCATGCGGTGCTTGCTGCTCTTGGCCAGTCCGGCGCTGCCGTTCGCGGCCGAGCGCGCAGCGTGGTTGAGCAGGTAGGAGGTCTCCTGCTCGTACTTGGCCCGGATGCGGGCGAACTTCGGGCATGTATTCATCGGTTGCTCCTAGAAGTCGTGGCCTGCGGGGTGCGCAGGAGAGCCAGCACCGGGGTGAGCCGCTCGTTTCGGATCGGGATCCTGTGTTCGCGCATGATTTGGCGGATCTGCACGCGGGTGACCGCCTCGTTGCCGTCCCGCGCCAGGGCGCCCGGGACGTGGGGCCGGACCAGGTCGACGATCTCGACGTCGGTCAGCCGGGGGCGTCGCCCTGGTCCCGGTGACGCTTCCTGGTCGCCCCCGGACTCGGTCCCCGTCCCGGCCTCGGTCCCGGTCCCGGTCCCGGCCTCGGTCCCGGTCCCGGTCCCCGGCTCGGTCCCGTTTCCGGCCTTGGCGTCGGTCCCGGTCTCCGTACTGGTGCCGGTGTCGGTCCCGGTCTCCGCCTCCGTCAAGGTCTCGGTCCCCTTCGTCTTGGCTCTGGTCTGGGTGTCGGACCCGCCCCCCGTCCTGGCCTCGGTGTCGGTCCCGGTCCCCGTGGCCGCCCCCCTATTGCCGCTGCCTGTCGGGGCGACGAGCTGGTGGATCTGCCGCATGAGCACTCCGAAGGCGAGCAGGGCAGCGGTCGGCGGGACGGCGGCGACGATGTAGTCGAGCACCGGGATCGCCCCATCGCTGCTACCGCGGACGCCGGCCACGTTGAGCGCGATGGAGCCCACCGACCCGGTGACCGTCAGGCCGATCGCCCACCAGTCCGTGACCCGCCTCAGCCCTGCCCGCAGCATGAGCAGCTCACCGGTCACGATGAAGGCGTCCACCGTTCCCGGCCACGCCCACTGCCGGGCACGGGCGCTGCCCAGCCCGTGCTGGCCCGCGACCTCTGCCAGGTGCGCGTAGGACAGCCAGAAGGACGCGATCGTCAGGGCCACGATGACGGCGCCGGCGGCGATCAGGACGTACCGCTCAGCCGCCCTGTGAGAGGGGCGACTTGTCCGGTCGTGAGGGTGAGTCATGCTGCCTTTCGGAAGTCGCCGACGATGACGGGGGTGTGGACGTGCCGGTCCACCGGGACGATGTCGTCGCCCGTGTGGCCCGCGTCCGGGTTGTCCGCGTCCTGGACGCTGCTCGGCGGCGGGCCTCCCGCGCTCGACTCGTCCCCCTTGGGGCCCGCGACCGGTGCGGGGTCGGAGTGCACGTTGTGCCTGTCGCGGTCCTCGATGGCGCGGGCTTCCTCGCTCATCCGGTCGCGGGCCCACTCGACCGAGATGCCCAGGACGTGGGCCAGGCGGGTAGTGCTCCAGCCTCTGGCGCAGGCGTACCGGACGACCGCCTTGCGCTCCAGGCTGCTGAGGCGGACGTCACGCCCGTTGATGGCGGAACGCACTCGGGTGTAGTCGAGCCGGTTGTCGAGCTTGTCGCGCCACTTGGCGCGCTCCTTGAGGGTCAGGCCGCCCCACAGGCCGTGCTCGACCCCATTTTCCAGCGCGAAGTTGAGGCAGTCCCGCTGCACGGGGCAGGCCGCGCAGACCTGCTTGGCCTGCTGTCGGTCGCGGAAGTTGCGGGGGCCGTGGAAGAAGAGCCGGTCGGCTTCCTTGGGGTTGATGCCGTAGCAGGCTGCGCGGGAGTGCCAGCTGTGGTCGGCGATCGAGCGGATGGTCGGCTGCGGGCCGGCGTTGGTGGTGATGTAGCGCATCAGGGTGTCTTTCGGGTACGCCTCGGGCTTCCTCGACGCCGCGGGGCGGCGGAGGGGCAGGGGTGAGGCGGAGGGATGGGCCCGGCTGCGGCGGCGGGCCGAGGAGAGTGGGCGCGTCTCAGCGCTGGAAGCGGCGGTCGGGGCCGGTGAAGCGGACCGGGGTGCACATGCCGGACATGCGGCTCAGCACGCGGTCGCCGACCAGGTCACGCAGGACCGGCTGGCGGGCGGACTCGGCGAGCTCGCGGACCGGTGGCAGGTTCGTGGTGAAGATCGTCGGCATCCGGTTCTGGCAGCGCCAGTTCACCAGCCGGAAGAGGACCTCTTCGGTCCACGCCGAGGTCTTCGCCGCACCGACGTCGTCCAGGAGCAGCAGTGGCACCCGGACGATCCGGCGGAGCTGGTGTTCCAGGTCCACGCCGGCCTGGGGCCGGGTGTCGCCGAACAGGTCGGCGGCGGTGGTCGCGTGCCAGGACACCCCACACCCGGAGGCGGTCAGGGCCCGGATGGCGCCGTACGCCTGGTGCGTCTTGCCGGTTCCGAGGTTCCCCCAGAGCAGCAGCGACGGTCCGTGCATGATCCGCCGGCGCCCGGATGCGCCGTACTGCGGGTTCAGCCCGCCGACGGACGGGGCGACCGCGCCTTCGGACACCTTCCGCACCCAGGCGGCGACATCGGGGTGTTCCACCAGGGCTTCGCGGTAGTCGACCGGGATCCGCAGCTGCGCTGCCTCCAGGGCCGGGATCGGCTCCGGGGTGTCTGGCAGCTCGGCGGCGGGGTTGATCCCGCGTTCGGCGAGCTTGGCCTCCAGGCGGGCTCGCAGGCGCTCAGGCACGGGAGGCTGCGGGTCGTCGAGCCGGTAGCGCGTCACAGTCGGCCTCCGAATCCGCTCGGCTCACCGGCGGTGGGGTCGAGGTAGGGCATGTAGCCGGAGGTGGCCCAGGGCCCCGCGCCGGAGGCGCCGACGGCGGCAGGAGGCGGTGAGGCGTTCAGTGCCTCGTTGACCAGGCTCGGCAGCACGCTGCCGTGCAGGCCCTTCATCCGCAGCTGTCCGAGGGCGCTGCGGATCACCTCTGGGTCGAAGCCCTCCTCCAGCAGCCCCTTCACCTGGCGACCGACCAGCCCCACGACATCCTTCGGAGGCCGGTGCGCGGACTCCCGCACGTACTCGGCCACCAGGGCCTTCACCGAGGCGACAGCCGGGCCGGTACGCCGTGCGGGGGCCTCGCCCCCCTTGGGGAAAGATCCAGGATCCAGGATCCTAGATCCAGACGCCGCACCCTCGCGAGTCTTCGCCGAATCGTCGCTGAATCCCTCGTGACCTGCGGATTCGTCGACCTGCCCCGAGGAGGCCCGGGCAGGCTGTTCGTTGCTGCTCACCCGCACCTGCCCGCCGCTCCCGGCCTCCTCCGAGATGGCCGCGAGCGGCGTGGGCGCGGCGGAATCCTGCGTATCGAGGGTTCGACGAGGATGCGTCGAAACGCCCTGGGCGGTGAGCGGGAGGCCGGAGAGCGAGGCGTGGGGCGTCTCGGCCATCGGGCAGAAGTCCTTCGTACAGGCACCGCACTTCTGGTGGCCCTGGTGGGCCGGGCACCGCGGGCGCCGGGAGGCGGAGGGACGGTCGATCTTCTGGTGCTTCTCCCACGTCACCACGTGGAGGTAGGAGTGCCCGTCACAGCCGGTGTAGCGGCAGATCAGGCCCGCCTCGGCGAGCTGCTCCAGGTCGACGGCCACGTTCGCCGGCGTGTGGTCGGCGCGCAGGGCCCAGAGTCGTCCCGCGATGATCGCGGGGTGGTCGCGAAAGCGGCCGGAGTCATCGGCCTGGGTGAGCAGGCCGAAGAAGGTCACCATCGCGGTCACGCTGACCGCCGCGAGGTCCTCGCTTTCGAATGCCTCGGGCTTGATGGTTCGGATGCGGGCCATCAGGCAGCACCCCCCGTAGGGAGTCGGCGCATCCCACTCATTACGCAGGTCGAAACCCCGGGCCACTTGCGCAGAGCGGCGGTCATACGACACCCTCCTTCTCAGTGAAGCCGCACCGGTTGGTCCCGTGAGAAGGACGGTGCGGGTGAATGTGATCTCCAGTTTGGGCCTCGGCTCGGACGGGTGATCCGTTGAGGCGTCCGGCGTCCGAGAGTTGCCGCTCTCGGGCGCCGCCGCTTTTCCTCGGCTCTGTACTCCGTGCTCCCCTCGGGCTTGGATGCCCGAGGGGACGACGAACATACGCAGACCCCAGTGGCAAGTCCAGACATAGCTCTGAGGCCCGTCACAACTAGTTCAGGGGCCAGGGGCCAGGGGGCATAGGTGAGATGCCCGCTCTCCTGCGGCACATCTGGTGTTCGCCAGTTGGTGCCCTGACGCAAGGGGCGGATGAAGCCAGCGCATTCCGGGGTGTACGCCCGTTGGGCCAACGAGCGTGGGCTAGAAGCTGTCAGACCGGAGTGGACGCAGTTCCGTGTGCAGGTGCGCTGTCCCAATTTGGGTCTGCCACTGCGGTGCTCGACCCACCTGCAGCCATCGCTGTGAGCGAGAACAGCAATGAGAGGGCCGCAGCAACAGCAGTGCGACGCAGATTCTTGAAGAGCTTCATCGGGAACCTCACCCCAGGAGTCGCGAAACGAATTGAGGACGTTCAGAGAGCAGGGTTGGCCCGCGGCGGTGGCCGCTTCACCCCCTGGCGCACGTCGACGTGCGCAATCCTGCCTGCCAGGACACCCTGATGGGGGTGCTGCAGGTTGGTGGAGCAAGGCTCTCCGCATCGGGACGGAAGATCAAGGGGATCCAGTTTCGCCTATGCGCACTTTCGCCAAGACGAAACTCCGAGGCAGGTGGTGTAGGTGTCCCGACTGGCGCGGCAGGCGTCCGAGGATGACGACGGCGGCCTGTCACGGGATGCACTCAGCCTCTACAGTCGCATGCTTCGGGGAGAACTCACCCAGAGGCGGGACGAACCGGGCTTGGAGGAGCTTCTCGACGTCGGCCTCGTGGTGCCCAATATCTTCGAAGACGATCTCTACCTCATCGCTGATCCCTTTCAGGTTTGGCGTTACCAGTCCAATCGAGAGCGAGAGGTCTTGGCTGCGTCGCTGCGCCGATTGAGGTCGATTGAGACCCTCTTTTCTCAGCTCCCTGTCCGGATTGCTCAGGGAGACTCAGGGGTCAGCTACCTCGCGTCGAAGGACGAAGCTAATGGCGAGATTATCAAGGCGTTGTCAAAGGCCAGTAGGAGTATCCGGACTGCGCATCCTGTGCCTCGCCCGCACTCGGCCATGCAGAAGTCTCTGCCTCGCGACATTGATCTGCTTGAACGAGGACTCAAGCTGGCCACGATCTATGGCGAAGAAGCCCGTGGCAGGGAGGTGGAAAGTGAATGGGCGAGGGAGGTGACTCGTAGGGGTGCCGAAGTTCGCACACTGCAAGGACGCTTCCGCCGGATTGTGTTGATCGATGAATCGCTGGCAATTATTGGAGACCACACGAGGACTCAGCCTGCGAAGGCCGGTTGGAAAGTGGAGCACGATGGTCTGATCGCCTTCATCTCGGAGCTCTATGAAGACCAGTGGAAGCGCGCCGAGCCATGGTTGGGCGGTGACGAGCAAGCCCCGTCAGCGGGGGTCACGACCCCGATGACCAGGAAGATTCTGATCGAGCTGGCCCGAGGCAGGAAGCTGGCTGCCATCGCGCACGAATTGGGCGTCAGCACGCGCACCCTCACCAATCACTTGACCCCGCTGTACGAGCGATTGGGGCTTGAGCCCGGAGACCAGTTCGGTCTCGGGTACTGGTACGCGACCTTCGACGAGCGGCGCGCCTCTGCCGCAGGGTGACCGCCGAAGTCGGGGACGCTTACCGGAAGCGATCGACCAGGTGTTGGAGTTCCACGCGGGCTCCTTCTCGCTGTGCAGACAGGGCACGAGTTACGGAAGGGCGGTCGTCGGACGCCGCTGTCGATGAGGTGGTGTCAGACCAGCCCACCTCGTCGCTGTTCGGGGTGAAGTGGTCCACCACGCCGTCCAGGCCCAGATCCCGCCACACAGTTCGGCCCCTTCCGCACACTCTCGTGATCACCCGTCGGGCATGGCACGTACCGGAGTCCGGACAGCGCTCGGCCCCGGCGGAGCCCCTAGGGGAGGGCTGCGCCGCACAGTTGGCCCGTCTCGGGATGCCGGCGGCTCACATGCAGGGGAGGCCGGTGTGGGGCGGCGACCAGTCCGAGGGCGGCGCAGATGCCGAGGGCGCGCATGATGCTCCAGCGGAGCTTGAAGATCAGCACTGCGGCGATCACGGTGTTTGCCAGGGTGGCGGGGCGCACGGTGGTCAGGTCAGGCAGGGCAAGGTGGAAGGGGCCGGGGGTCTTGTCGTCCACGTCTCTGTAGAGGGCGTGCTCGGCGAAGCAGAGGGCGAAGTTGGCACCGCCTTATCGACGACCCTCCCTGCGGCGCATCGCGCAGATCGTCCAGGAGGCCAACATCGACGACGAACGCTTCGGCGCCCCCGAAGCCCACGGCCTCGACTTTATCCTGCGCGGCCTGTCTATGACCGGCGACGACACCCGTACCATGACCGTCGCCAACCTGATCTTCGAGGGTCTGTGCGAGTACTACTGCCGCTCCGCCGCACTCGGCCGCGAACCCGCCTGCGACCCAGACCGGCCACCACAGCAGCCAGCGACTCTCACAAACGGGTGGCACCCTCAAGCGAGTGACCCCTCCTCCGGCACGTACGGACCCGCCGAGGGCGTCGAGGAGTTCCTGGCCCTGGCCGCCGTCTGACGAACGCCGGACGCACCTCCGGGCGCGTGCTCTGTCGGGTGGTCGGTCGACGGTCCTCATGCGCGGCTCACGCCCCTTCGAGGGGCGGCGCGCTGGTCTCATCGTCCAGGGCGAGGAACTTCGCGGCCTTCTGGGCGAGCAGGGCTTCGAAGAAGGCCGGTGCCTCGTCGCCGAGCATCCGGTGCAGGGAGACCAGGCCGGTGATCGCGGTATCACCGACCTCCTCCTGAACGTGCTGCCAGCTGTGGCTTCGTCCCTTCCGGGGGTTCGTGGCCCATGTGCCGATCACCGCCTGGGCTGACTCGCCGACCTCCTCAGTGAGTTTGAGGACCTGCAGGGTCCACTGCTGCTCTGCCGGGATACCTCGCGCGGTATCGAGGCGGGTGAAGAGCTCAGCCAGTCGGCCGATGGTCTCCCACGGGACGGTGCGGGGGCGGCTCGACACCCGGTCGGGGCGGCGAGCCGTGTAGAGCCGGTACGCCAGCGGCTGGCCGGCCTGTGGGGAGTCGATCGTCGTGACCGTCTCCATGACGAGGCTGTGGCCGACGACGAGGTCCTTCCACAGCTGGGGTTCGAGGACCCACATGTGCATCTGGTGCTCGATGTCCGTGCCGGGCAGCCGCAGGACTTCGGGACGCGCGGTGACCGAGTCGGACGGCCCGGCGCCGGCCGAGTTGGTGTGCAGGGCGGTGAACAACAACCGCCCGCCCGGCTTGAGGCCGGTGGTCAAAGCGGGCAGAAGACGATACGGATCCAGGAACGGGACGCCGCTGACGGAGTAGATGAGGTCGTACGGGGCGGCTTGCCGCAGGTGCTCGACCGCGTCGGCGCACACCAAGCGCAGGCCAGGGACGTCGGGATAGCGCTCGAGGGCACGCTGGTGCTGCGTGGGGGAGGCGTCGACGGCGGTGACGTCGGCGCCGAGGCCGGCGAGACGGGCGGCGTGCCGGCCGACGCCGGCTCCCAGGTCCAGAACGCGCAGACCGGCAACGTCCCCGAACACGTCGATGCCAGGGCCGCTCTCCGGGATGTCCCAGGCCCAGCTGTCCAGTTCCGGCAGGTCGAAGGTGCGGCCGAGCTGGTGCTGGCCGTAGAGGGTCCAGATCTCGCCGGCGCGCTTTTCGATGTCCAGCACGAGGTGTCCTTCCGTTCGCGGGGTGGAGTGGTCAGGGGCGCAGGGTGTAGCAGCGCAGGACGTCGAGGTCGGCGGTATGCACGACGGACCAGCCGGTCGTCAGCAGCTCGGCGTCCGCGGTCGAGATCCCGAGCCCGAGGAGGTCTGGGTCGGTGGTCGTGCGGCGGCCGGTGACTTCGGTGACGATCCAGAGGGTTCCGCCGGGTGCGAGGAGCCGGCGGACACGGTTGAGGAAGGACCGCTTGTCGTCCATCCAGCGGTAGACCAGGCGGCAGGTGATGAGAGCGTAGGCGGGGTCTGAGAGCGTGGTGAGGTCGCTGGTAGTGAAGTCCAGGCACTGCCAGGCCGGCCCCGGCTCGAGGATGGTGTCGTTGGCGGCGGCGAGCGCGACGGCGCTGTGGGAGCAGTCGACGCCGGTCGTGCGGTAGCCGAGCTCGTGGTGGAGGTGGCGGGCCAGGGTGCCGTCGCCGCTGCCGATGTCGAGGGCGGGTCGACCGCGGCCGAGATCGAGGTACTCGGCCATCAGTTGCTTCTCGTTCTCGCACGGCTGCCGGTAGCGGCGGCCGTCGGCCCAAAGCGGTTCCCAGTAGGCGGGGCTGGCGGTCGACGCGGTGGTGGTCATCGGGCTCCTTCTCGGGAGGGCGGCACAGCCGCGGGGACAGGTGGGGCGGGCATGGACCGAAAGGTTCGGATGGGCGAGGCCAGCAGCAGGGTCACGGGCACGACCTGGAGGAGCGCGCCGGCCGCGAGTACGGTCGGCACGTCCAGCACGAGCGCGAGCACCCCGGCCGCCGCGGCGGCCAGAGGGCGACTTCCGGCGGTCACGGTGGTGCTGGCCGCCTGCATCCGGCCCTGGTACCTCGGATCGCACAGGGTCTGCCGAAGGGACCGCTGGGTGGTGCCGGAAACGGCGGCCCAGAACAGCTGAGCGGCGAGCGCCGTGGCCAGCGCGACCTGCCAGCCCAGGCCGGGCCGGGCGAGCAGCAGGGGGATTTGAGCGAGCGGGCTTACCGCGAATCCGACGATGATGGTGGGCCCGATGCCGATCCAGGCAGCCATCCACGGCGCCAGCAGGGCACCGCCCAGGCTCCCGGCGCCTCCGATGCCCATGATCACTCCGAAGGCGGTCGGTGAGACGCCGAGCGTTGTCAGGAGGTAGAGCGCCCAGTACGTGTTCGTGATCGCCATGCCGACCGAGAGCACGGCCAGGGCCGCGATGACCGTGCGGATCGTGCGCTGGCCGATCACGTACCGCACGCCCTCGGCGATGTCGTGCACGAGGCTGCGCCGTTTGCTTTCGGGCCGTACGGGAGGCGGGGCGGGGCGGATGCGCCACAGGAGCACGGCGGAGAGGACGAAGGAGACGGCGTCGACGAGGACAGACATCGCCGGTCCGACGGAACCGACGAGCGCGGCGCCGGCGTTGCTGCCGGCCGTGTCGGCGACTGACGAGGCCGCGCCGATCTTGGAGTTGGCGTCCTGGAGCTGGTGGGGGGTGACGAGGGCGGGCAGCAGGCTGATCGCCGCGGCGTCGTGCACCACTCGGGCGGCGCCGAGCAGGAAGAGGACCGCGTACAGCTGGCCGATGGCCAGGACGCCGGCCGCGGCGGCGGCCGGGACCGAGACCAGGGCGCCAGCTGCCGCGAGGTCCGAGCCCAGCAACTGGTGCCGCTTGTTGTACCGGTCCGACCAGGCCCCGGCCCACAGCGCGAGCATGTTCGGCAGCTGGCCGGCGACGGCCAGCAGGGCGACCTCGGTGGTCGTCGCCCTCAGTTCGAGGACGGCCAGCGCGGCCAGGGCGACGGTGCTCACCGCCGACCCGGCCAGGCTTGTTGCCTCGCTCCCCAGGAGATGCCGGAAGGAGCGGCTCGTCCATGCCGACGTCCGGGCACTGGTGAGAGGTGGAGGCACGGCTTCTCCTTGACGGTGTCCGCCCCCGCCGTGCGGCGGAGACGGGACGGACGGCGGCGTCAGCGGTCCTGGGACAGTTCCAGGAGTTCGGCGAAAGTCCCACCCCCGTGGGCGAGGTCGTCGTACTGGCCCTGTTCGGTGATGCGGCCGTGCTCCATCACGATGATGTGGTCGGCGATCCTGGTGTTCTCCAGACGGTGGGTGACCACGATCGTGATGCGGTCGGCGGCGATGGCCTTGATTCGCTCGAAGATCTGGTGCTCGCCGCGCGGGTCCATCTGGGAGGTGGGCTCGTCGAGGATCAGTAGCTCGGGCCGGCGGTACAGCGCCCTGGAGCAGGCGATGCGCTGCCACTGCCCCCCCGAGAGTTCCGTGCCGCCCCAGAGGTCCCGGGCGAGGAGGGTGTCGAGACCGGTGGGGAGGTCTTCGACGGCGTCGCGCAGCCCGACCGCGTCGACGGCCTCCCACACCGGGGTGTCGTCGTTGCTACGAGGCTGGCCGAGGGTCACGTTCTCGCGGACGCGCAGCGGCCACTGCGCGAAGATCTGCGGCACCAGACCGGTCAGGTGCCAGACCGCGGCCGGGTCGGTGTCGGCGAGGTCGGTGCCGTTCCACGAGACCGTGCCCTTGTCCGCCAGGTAAATGCCGGTCAGCAGCCGGGTCAGGGTGCTCTTCCCGGACCCGTTCGCCCCGACGATCGCGAGGATCTGGCCGCGCCGCAGGGCCAGCGAGACGCCGTCGACGGCGGGCTTGTCCTTGCCCGGGTACTGGTAGGCCACGTCCTCCAGACGGATCTCGTCGACCGGCGCGGCCAGGCGGTGGGGACCACGCTGGGGCGCGCGGTCGGCGGCCTCGTCGAGGAAGCTCTGCATGTCGCCGAGGTACAGGCTGGTGTGGAAGACCGCGGCGCCCCCGGTGACGACCTGGGTCAGAGCGGCGAGCATGGTCTGCACAGCGATCACGGCCGTCGCGGCGACCGCGAGGTCGATCCGGCCGGAGACCGCCAGCCACGCCAGTGCACCCCACGTCGCCGCCAGGCAGATACCGCCGGCCAGCGCGGACAGCAGAGCGATCCGCAGGGTTCTTGGCGCGGCGGCCAGGGTACGCCGATCGCACCGGTCCGACAGGGCCCGGTACCAGTAGACGAGATAGCTGGTCATGGAGTTCGCGCGGACCTCGTCGCTGTACTTGGACTCGGTGGCCCACCAGCGCATCATCCCCCGTACGTTGCGATCCGCGATGTTGCCGTAGTGGATCTCGTAGTCCACCCGCGCGCTCAGTACGGCCCCGACACCGGCCGGCAGCACGGCGAGCATCAGCAGCGGCAGCATCAGCGGGTTCAGCACTGACAGCACGCCTCCGGCGGTGACCAGGCGGACCACCGCCGACACGAACTGCTGCGCGTCGGCCACCATCACATGGGTGCGCATCACCCCCATCTCGGCCGCCTCGCGCCGGTCGGAGAAACCGTCCTCCGCGTAGGCAGCCGCCTCCACCCGGCACACCGCCGCGACCAGCGCCGAGTCCATCTCCGTCGTCACCCGCGGCGTGATCCGCCGCCCCGCGTACGACGCCACCGCCCCCGCCGTCCGAGCCACAGCGGCGGCCACCGTCACCACGAGCAGTGCCGGCAGCGCTCCACGCAGCCGGTCTCCGGCGGACCCGGCTCCCAGCACGGGTTCCATGGCGCGGGCGGTGGCCGTCAGCAGCACAGCAGCCGAGACGCCAGTGACCAGCTGGCAGCCGAGAAGCAGCTGCACGGCCCGCCGGTCGATCCGCCACGACAGCCGCGCGATCCGACCTAGGACTGCAGGGATCTGCGCGCACATCCGCCGGAAGGACACCTCGGCGAGGGGGTTGATGGAGTACTGCCCTGTGTAGGTGATCTCCGCGGGCGGAGGCGGCGTGGTCTTCTGCTGCTCGTTCACGGGGGTCGAGGTCAACGGCGGTTCCTCCTGGACGGTCGCGTGGCGTGGTCGGGAAGCTCAACGACCGCGCCGGGATATCGAACTGGTGTCTTTCGGCCTGTGCTGGATCCCCGAGATTCGGCGCGTGTCGGAGCATGGAGAGTGCATCGATCCGCCTCCCGCAACAGGGCTACGGGGCAGTGGGGTTGGCCGAAACGCCGCCAACGTGTCCCGTAACCAGGGTCGGCTGGGCGGCGACGGCGCCCCGGAGGAAGCTCAGCTTGGAGTGGAAGGTGTGCTCGACCGCCCAGCCACGGCCGGCGACGTAGTTCCGGAGCCAGCCGTTGATGCGCTCCATCTCGCCGAGGACTTCGTCCTGGTCCTGGTCGAGGACGCCCCGCGTGCGCAGGTACTCCAGCTCGCACTGCGAGAGGACCACCGTGGGGTCCGCGAGGAGAGCGCAGCGGTCGAGGAAGATGCCGTAGACGTGACCGGTGCGCATCGACTCACACTGGATGTCGTAGCGGACTCGCTGGAAGGGCGGCATGGCCCGTACCTGGAGGCCCAGTTCGCTACGAAGGTAGGCCTCGAAGCCGTCGGAGGTGACGTCGATGCCGTACACCAGCTCTTCTCGGCGGGCGAAGGTGTCCATGGCGAACCACTTCCGCTTGAGCACGTACCCGGCTGTGACCGTGGGAACGAAGGAGGCGTAGCCGACCTCCGGTTCTGGGCCGGTGACCTCGAAGAGGTAGTTCTTGGTGTGGTGGATCTGGAATTCCTCCCGGTACTCCGGCCGGCAGCCTTCCAGCGCGCCGTCGCGCAGCGCCTTGAGTAGTTCCATGGCCGCGGCCCAGATGTCGGGTGCCGGGTCGAGGGTGTACTTGTACTCCAGCTCGGTGCCTTCAAAGTGCTTGCGGAAGTAACGGCGATGGTTGTTGAGCGCCGTGCTCGACACGTAGTGCGCGGCCAGGACCGGATCGAGCCAGCGAAGGGATTGCACCGGTCCGCGGCCGGTTGGCTCGCTGGTGGTGCGCACGAAGCAGGCATCCTCGGGGTGGAAACGGATCTGCGCGTAGGCGTGATAGCCATCGGGGTGTTCGGCCAGGTAGCACAAGGGCACGAGGCTCAGGGCGGCCTCGGCACCGATCAGCCCGCGCAGGGCGGTGCCGGCGATGGCGTCGGGGAACAGGTCCTCGCCGTTGATCCGGGCCGAGCCGATCCGGGTGCCGTCGCTACGGAGTGCTTCGGCGGAGCATGTTCCGAGCGTGTTCCAGCGGATGATCACGGTGGTGCTCGGCCGGCTCACCTCCTGCGGGGTGACCTGGACGAGGACGAGGGGCTCGACAGCCCGACGCGGGAGGGTGCGGTTGAGCAGATGGACGCCACCGAGGACCACCCACGCCCTTGGCGCCGTCGTGCTGGTGCTCATGTCCTGCGTTCCTTTCGTGAATCGGGCACCACGCCTGCCGCCCCGCTGCCGTTGCGGCACCGGGCCTGGCCGGACACGGCCGTCCGTTCGGCGGGCCGGTCCTGCGCCGCACGGGTGGGATGTCGGCCTAGGGTGGTGCGGGTGAGTCTTGGTGATGCTGTTCAGGTGGTCGTGGACGAGGCTGTTGCGGATGCCGGCCTTGCCACGCTGGAGTTCGACGGGGCGCGGGCCTGGCTGGAGGAGGCACGCCGGCGCCGGATGGAGCCGTTGGCGGCCGAGGTGTGGGTGACCGATCCCGCTTTCGAGTACGTGCTGCTGGTCAGGCACCGCGTGCGCGGATGGGTGCCGCCCGGCGGCAAGGCGGAGCCGGGTGAGACACCGCGTGCGGCAGCCGTCCGTGAGCTGCTGGAGGAGACTGGCCTGCGGGCCGAGCTGCTGGCCGAGCCCGCTGCCGTGGCGGTGCGGTCCTACCGGTCCGACTGGTCCCCGACGCTGGGTCTGTCCTACGCCGCGATCGTCGACCGCGAGGTACCGCTTGCGGCAGAGCTGGGGCAGCCGGCAGCGTGGTTCCGCCTGGACGAGGAGTGGCAGAGCGTGTTCCCCGACGACCGCGACCGCATCCGTACGCACGCCCGGCGCCTGGCCACCGCTTCGGCGGCTCGCGCCCGCTGACCGAGTGGTGCGGCGGCCGTTCACAGGACGGTGTCGATCCGGTCGAGGGCGGACGGCGGCAGGGTGATCAGCCGGAGGGCGTGCAGGAAGTGGCACCACACCGCAGCCCGGGACGGCGTTCGAACTCCGTCCTCGTCAGTCGGCCTTCGGCGTAGTCGACGGTGCGCAGCGCGGCGTGCTGGAGCTGCTCGGGGCGGGCCCATCTGGGGGCGCGGACCTCCCTGGCCGACGGGCGCAGGGTTCCGCGGACCTCGGCCTGGAAGATCCACCACTGATGCCCGACAGGGCCGGTGGGCGTTCTCCTGCAGTGGTTGGGGCGCCACTGGGTCAGCAGCGGGTGCAGGTGGGTGACGGTGAGGCCCACCTCTTCGGCCACTTCGCTGCGGGCGGCCTGCTCGGGGCTGCCGTGGTGGTCGATGTGGCCGGCGACCGGTGCGAGACCGGTCGGCGGCGTCACCCGCTCGAACATCAGCAGCCCCTCCGGGCCGGAGACCAGCACTCCGACGCTGGTGTGGTCGCAGGAGTCTTCGGAGGTGACGGGGGAGGAGGCGGCCGTCGTCATGGCGTGTTCGCGGGCCGCTGGGCGACGACGACGAGCCAGCTCGTCACAGTCGCGGTGTCGGGCGTGGTCAGGGCGTAGGCCGTGTCAAGGATTTCCATTCGCTGGGCGTGGGTGAACCCGCCGCCCGACGGGCGGGCGAAGACGGGAATGGACAGCCACGCCTTCTTCTCTGCCATGGTGCCGTGCTGGGCGGTGATCTCGGCGCCGACGAGGGCCAGGCCGACGGCGGTCAGTTCGGTGGCGACAGTCTTCAGCGGCAGCTTCGGTGGCGTATCCGTGCTTGGGGACCGAGGGGCGTAGCCGTGATCGCGGGCGGCGACCTGGCGGATGAGGGTGTTCAGCGACGGGCCGGTACGGAGGGTGTGCTCGTCGGGGTGCTGTACGCCGGCGAAGCCGCCGCCGATGTTGAAGACGAACCGGCCGCCCGGGCGCAGGACGCGGGCGACGGCGGTGAAGACCGCCGAGGTGTCGGTCTTCCAGATTGCCGAGTTGCACACCACTGCGTCCACGCCGCTGGCCGGGATGTGTGCGGCGAGCTGTTCGGCTGGGGCGGTGATCCAGGAGAGTCGGGGATCGGACAGGGAGCGGCGGCCGACGCGCTGCATCGCGCCGGAGCTGTCCACGGTGACGATCCTGGCCCGGTCGGGGGCCAGGCCGAGGATCGCGCGGGCGGTCGCACCCGCCCCGCCGCACAGGTCCACCACCAGGTCGGCGTCGGCCAGCTCGGCTCGGCCGGCGAGGTCGCGGCTGGTGTCGTTGTACATCGGGTGGGTGCGGGTGAAGGCTTCGTATGCCTCGGCATTGGTGGTCTCGTCCCAGCCGGTCAGAGCGTCCTGGGGTGCCATGGTGAAGAGGTCCTCGCTTCACGGATCGGGGCCGCGGCCGAAGCCGGGCTGGGGCCTGGGAACGGTCAGAAGAGGGCGGACTGCACGGCGGCGGCCGGGGAGGAGAACTGCGGGCCGAGGGTGATGCGGTGACCCTTGAGGGCGCCTAGGTCGAGCAGGTAGGGCAGGTCGTCGCCGTCGAGCGCTGCCAGGACCTGGGAGCCGGTGCAGGCAAGTACCGTCAGGCCGTGTTCGCCCTCGCGCGGATCGTGCGGGTACAAGGCCCGCTCGACGCCGCCCGCGCGGAGCAGATCGCCTTCGGCCGGCGGCGTCCACGGCTCCAGCAGGACCGGGACGTTCATCTCGGCCAGGGCTTCGGCCGCTAGGTCCAGGTGCCGCTGGTGGGCGGCGCGGACCCGGGCGAGGTCACGCAGGCTGGCCAGGGCCTTCAGCTTGGCTGCGGCCCGGACCGTCTGTGTCAGGCCCAGGCGCCGCGTGAGAGCGTCCTCGGCGAACCGGACCGTGCGCCCGTCGGGACTTTTGGCCAGGTAGGTGGCCGCCAGGGCTCCCTGCTCGTCGAGGCGGGAGCGCCTTCGGGGCTCGGCCGCGGTGCCCACCTTGGTGGTGCCGTCGGCGAAAGTCGCCAGGTACAGCCAGTGCGGCTGGGCCATGTAGGCGGCCAGGGCGTCGGGGACGTGGCCGCCTGAGTGGAACTGGTGGGCGAAGCGGAATTCGTCCCGAGAGGTGCAGACGGCGCACTGACCACCGGTCTCGGCCGGGGACTGGCCGGGGCAGGCGACGGCTTCGACGCGGACGCGGTCGGCGAACCGGTACCGGCCGGTGCACCACCGGCCGGCACCGTTCACCTGATAGGCCAGACGCCGGCCCATGACCAGGGCGTGAATGAGCGGTTCGCCGGACGGTGGGGCCAGCAGGAGACGGGGTGCTCCGTTCGCCCAGGTGATGCCGTGGCATACGTACGTCCCGCTGGTGGGCAGGGCCTGGTCCATGGTGGTTCCTCGCCGATCAGTGCGTGGGGTGGGTCAGACGGTCAGGTTCAGGCGGTCGGTCAGTTTGTTGGCGGCCGTCTTGAAGACCTCGTCCCGGTCCAGGCCCGCGACGTCGAGCCACAACCAGTCGCTGTGAGAAGCCCGTTCGCGCATCTGGTTCAGGACGGTGTTCTGGTAGCGGATGAAGTCCTCGTCTGCGCCGCCGGAATGGCCGGCCTCCAACGAGGTAAACGAGCCCTTGCGGGCGAGGGCTTCGCGGGCGTCGATGTTCAGGAAGAACGCCAGGTTGGGTTCAGTGAGGTGGGCGAAGACCTGTTCGGTGAGGCGGCCGGGAACCTCGGGGCTGACCGCGTAGCGGGCGAGGATCTTATGGTGTGCGTTGTCGAGCACCACATGGGTGCCGGCGGCGAGCGCGGGCCGGATCACGAGCCGGTCCTGCAGGGTGTACCAAGAGGCCAGCGCCAGCAGCCAGTAGTGGTCGCCGCACTCCTGGGCGACGCGGGCGTCGCGGCGGTAGACCAGCTGGTTGACGTGGTCGAGGTAGGCGGACAACTCCGGGTCCGCCGGGATGCCGGTGGTGTGCTTGCCGACGAGGATCGCCTCGTGGCCTGCATCGGTCAGAGCCTGGTGAAGACGGCTGGCGAGGGTGGACTTGCCGGCCCCGTCGCCGCCGACGAAGGTGATCAGCCGCCCGGGCTCGGGGGCAGTTGTCGGGCTGGTCGTCATCGGGTTCCTTCCAGGAGGTGGGCCGGGTGGCCGGCCAGGCGGAGGGTGATGATGGTGCGGATCCGGTCGATGAGGACGGCACGGCGGCGCAGGACGTCGTTGTGCCGCTCGTTGGACAGGTCGGCGGGGTAGTGCGCGGCGAGGTTGTTGGAGACGACGTGCAGGTATCCGAACCGGATCCCCGCCGCGTAGGCCGCTGCGCCCATCGGGCCGATCTCCGGGTCGACGAAGGCGTACGAGGGCGAGTGCCGGGACAGCCAGTCGCGGTCCTCCAGCAGAATCGAGGGCGAGGAGACGTGCAGGCCGCTGTGCACCCCCTCTTGGGCGGCGGCGAAGTCGCCGAAGAAGTCGTCCCAGCTCACCAGCGCCCCGCGCAGCAGACTGGTGTTGCCGGTCGCCAGCCAGGTATTCGGCTCGATCCCGGGGGAAAGCGAGCCGACCTTGCCGACGTAGACCACGTCGCTGGCCCCGAGTTCGGCCAGCCGTGCGACGACTTGCCCGGCGGCGTCGCCCCAGATGCTGTGGAGGAACCCAAGGTAGGCCACGCGCCGTCCGGCTATCTCGGCTCGCTGCCAGGCGTAGCCGGGCCCCCGGGTCCACACCCCGCTCCTGGGAGCGAGGTGCTCAAGGCCCCAGCCGACGATGACCAGTTCGCCGTCTAGGTCCAGGTCGAGCGTGTCGAGAGCGGAACGGCACTGCTCGTGCCCGGGTGGCTGGTAGGTGACGATGTCGGCCGGACGCCCTGTCATGGCCAGATAGGTGGCGGTGATCAGCGCGTAGTGCTGGACGTAGTCGGCGCCCGGGAACGCCTGGAGGATCAGGTCCCGGCCCTGGGCGGTCGCGGTCGGCCGCTCGATGTTGAACAGCTTCCCGGCCTTCTCGTGCCGGGAGACCACCGCGGTGCGGTCGTAGCCGCCCACCACACGGATGCTGTCCCAGTCCTGGTCCTGGATGAGGTCGTGGACCTTGATCTCCAGGTACCGCAGCAGACTTCCGGGACCCATGGTGTGCCCGTGGACATCGATCGGGCTCGCGCGCAGCAGGCCGGGCGCTGGCTCGGTGATCAGGGAGGTCATCGGCTCTCCTCGGCGATCGTGACGCCGCTGCCGGCCGCGGCACGGACGACGGCGATGTTCCGCCGGATCAGATCGAACCGGTCCGGGGGGATCGGGCCGAGCTTCTCGACGGGCGGCGTGGAGGGCTTCTTGTACGGGCCTTCGGGCCGCAGGGCGATGCCCATCGCGCCGAGGATGACCGGCGCCGCGCCGTCCACGGAGGAGATCCACTCGTGCTCGCGCTGCTCGACCAGCTCCATGTGCCCGGTCCGGCCCAGACCCAGCAGCCGGTAGACGATCAGGTCATCGACCAGACCGTGCTCTTCCAGGTAGGCGGTCGCCAGCCAGCGGTTGCGGCACAGCTGCCCGTCCGGATCCGGACGACGCGAAGCCGGCAGGGCGATAGCCCCGGCCCAGCCGCTGTTCACGAACGCGTCGTAGGTACGCCGCCACTCCTCGTCGTCCGCGGCGTGCAGGACTGCGCACAGCCGGAAGGTGTCGCCGGACAGCTCTCGGATCTCACGCGCGGCCTGCTCGCCGGCCTTAAGGGTGGCAGCCCCGTCCCGCATGACGTCCGGCAGGATGATCTCCCGCGCGGACACCGCGAGCGCGGCCTGGACCAGGTCGGCGGCGGGCAGGGCGTAGCCGAGGTCGAAGAGTCCGTTGTCGACGATGATCTCGGCGCCGCGTACGGCCTCCCGGGCGAAGAAGTCCCGGTACGAGGGGTCCGCCAGGACCCGCTGGGCGGCGACGTGGTGGACCCGGGCGGGCTCCTGAGCGACGAAGGCATGCAGGTAGGCGGGCGGGGCGATCACGGAGAAGTCGATGCTCTTGGCCATCACCGTGCTCCCCACTGCCCGGCGGCGATGGTGAGGAACGCCTGGGAGAGGACCGGGTCGGTCCGGAACCGGCCGTCCTTGTGCACCGTGGTGGTGCGGGCGTCCTCCATCCGCACTCCGCGCATGCTCATGCACAGGTGCACCCCGCGCACGGTGACCGCGACGTCCTCGCTGCCGATCACCCCGGCGATGTGCTCGGCGACTTCGCGGGTGTAGCGCTCCTGGACCTGGAGCCGTCCGGCGAGGTGCCGGGCGACGCGGCCGAACTTGGACAGCCCCACCACCTCACCCTCTGCCAGGTAGCCGACAGCGACCTGCAGGTTCATGGGGATCATGTGGTGCTCGCAGAGCGACCAGATACTCATGCCACTCACCACGACCAGCTGGCCGGCCAGCTGGGATTCGGTGAAGCGGGTGGCCGTCGGCGCACTGCTCGGGGAGAGGAAATCGTTCCACCAGGCCGCGACCCGCTTCGGCGTCTCGGCCAGGCCCTCGCGCTGCGGGTCCTCGCCCAGCTCGACCAGCAGCTGGCTGATGAGACCGGCGACCCGGTCGGTGTCGATGCCGGGCCGGGTCTGGCGGGGCACGGTCGGCGTCGGCGGGGTGACGGTAGTACTCGTCATGTGGGATCTCGCTTTCGCAGTAGCGGAGGGGGCCGGGGCGGCAGGCTGCCCGGTCAGCGACCCTTGGGATCGGCGAAGGCCAGGACGTGGAGCCTGGTGGTGAGGTGCCAGTGCCTGGAGACGACCGCGTCCGCGAGGACACGGGTCGTCGACGTGATCGCCTCCGCGGTGATGCCCTCCGGCATCACCCACACCGGCGCGAGACCGTGCCGGTCCACCAGCTCGGCGATCCAGTCGACGTCGGCGACGGAGGAGGCGACGAACTTGAACGCGGCCCGTCCGGAGGAGGCGAACGCCCGGAGCACGGACGGCACGATGCTCTTGGCCTCGTCCATCCCGAAGCTCGCCAGCTTCGGCGATACGTTGAACCGGACACCGTCGACCAGCAGCGCGGCGTCGGGCATGACCGTGCCGTTGGTCTCGAACTCGACCCGCCGGCCCTCCTCCAGCAACCGCCGCACCAGGGGGACCAGGTTCCTCTGCTGGAGCAGCGGCTCTCCGCCCGTGATGACCACGAGCTCGACCGGAGACTGGAGCACCCACGCCACGAGATCCGATACGGACTCGCGCGTCGAGACCTCCTGAGGGTTGAACTGGCTCCAGTCCCACGTCTCCTTCGTGTCGCACGCCGTGCAGATGAGGTTGCAGCGGGACAGCCGGATAAAGATCGCCGGGTGGCCACAGCTCGGACCCTCGCCCTGGAACGTGGGCACCTCGACACCGAAGCGCTCGGCGACGATCAGCTGCCCCAAAGGCCCGCGCGTGGTTGCTGCGGTGCCGGTCACGTGGCGGCCACATCGAACCGGGCCCAGCTCCGCTGTGTCTCGCGGACGCGGACGGCGGCCAGCTGCCCGGCGATCCCCGGCGGCATGTTCGCGATGAACCAGCCCGCCAAGTACTGCGCCAGCAGCTCGGACGTCGGCTCGAAGGTGAAGACCTCATGCAGGTTGTGGTGGTCGAGCTCGCTGTCGAGGTACCGCTTGAACGGGCTGAGGTCGCCGAAGTCCGTCACGAATCCCGGCCCTTGGAGGGAAGCTGCCGAGAGCACGACCTCGACCTGGTAGGTGTGGCCGTGCTGGCGGGAGCACTTGTGCTCGGGCGGGAGGCTGGCGAGGCGGTGACCAGCCTCGAAGTCGAACGTCTTGCCGATGGTGAACCTGCCGGAAGGCAGCGGAACAGGGGCAGTCTCCACGGGAGTCCCTTTCTCGTGACGGAGGGGGCGAGGGCACCTGCGGCCCTCTCTGACGCCTTGCTCTGTACGGATTCCTGGGGCGCCGGCGGGCTCCGCGCGGCCAGCACGATCCGCCCTCCGCCATGGGCTGGTTCGGCGAAATGGTGTCGCTCAGGGCGGTTGGAGCGCTGGCTCCTACGATGCGCCTCGCGCTGAAGCAGCGTCATTGACCGTGTGCTGTAGGAACATTGACTGCCGCGGTCAATGACCGTCCGCCTTCCAAGGGCTGAGGACGTGGCAGAGCGACGGAGGGGCGGATGGTGGCGAAGGTTACGCGAGCTCGCCGTGCGGAGATCCAGCGTGAAGCGACCCGGCTGCGGGCTCAGTGCCAGCGGGCCGGCGACAGCCAGGAGCGGACCGTCAGTGTGCTCCGGGCGGCGCTTCCCGAGCTGACGGCGCTGGAGGCTTGGCGCCTGGCTCTGGGATGGTCCCGAGCGCAGGCGATCCGCGAGGTCGCCCAGGTCTACCTGGCTGACGGCCTGCTGCCGCCGGCCCTGTCGCAGGCCCTGCTGTGCCGGTACGAGCACGGGCAGGCGCAACCCGGCGATGAGTACAGGATCATGATCTGCCGGGCGTACGGGGCAGACCCCGAGCAACTCGGGCTCGCCACGACCCACCTCTGGTGCAGTACGTGCGCGGCCCCGCTGCCCGTCGACTACGGTCGGCGGCAGCGCGAGGAACAGGGCATCGAACGAAAGGCATCCATGACGACCGCGAGCGGACTGCCCGCCATCCGTGAATCCGTGCAGTGGGCCGTCCAAGACGCGCCCGAGGGCTCGCCGTCGCTCGTCGCCCTCGCTGAGGCGGCAGTGGAGCACTACGCCCTCAACTACAGCAAGCACCCCCCAGCCAGCTTGCACGACGAGGTGCGTGCGACCCGCAACCTGCTCTCCACAGTGGTGCCCGCTGCTGACCGCGCCACCGCACGCGACCTGCGCCGACAGGTCGGCTGGCTCTCCGCGCTCCTCGGAAACCTCGCCTTCCACCTCGACGACCGCGCCGGCGCCCGCGCCCACCTCACCCTGGCCGGAGCCATCGGCGACTCCACCGGAGAAGCCGCCCTCACCGCCTGGTCCAGCGGCGCCCTGGCCATGGTCGCCACCGCCCGCCAGGACTGGGACCACGCCCGCGGACACGCCGAACACGGCCTCCAACACGCCCCCGCCGGCCTGCGCCGCGCCCAGCTCCTGGGCTGGGCCCTGCTGCCCACGCTCGCCGCCCTCGGACACGCCTCCCGGGCGGACGATGTCGTCAGCGAGAGCGACGAAATCATGCAGGCCGCCGCCGAACTGCCCGGACGCTTCGGATACGACCGAGCCGAACACCGCCTCCACGTCGCCGAGGCCCACTTGACCCTTGAGCGCTACGACCGCGCCGCCGAAGTCGCCCGTACCTCCATCGCCGCAGCACCCGAACACACACCGGGATGGGTGGCCGCCACCCTCGTTCTCGCCCTCGCCGAGGCCCGCGATGCCCCCGAGCAGGCAGCCGACCGTGCGCTGGGCGTCCTGGACCTCATCCCGCCCGCACGACTCCGCGCCACGGCACGCACCCGTCTCGCTCGTCTTGCCTTCCGTCTCGACCAGGCGGCGAATGGAGCGGGCGCCGAGCTGGTCGAGCGTTTGCGCGTTCTGCCCGCGCCGATCCGCACGGACGGCACCGCCGCGTAGGCATCCGACCGGCGAAACCCTCCACCGCCAAGGGGCGTTGCCCCCCAAAAGGCTCCCTCGTTCATAGTCGGCAGGCGACAGACGGGGGAGCGCCCCCGCGAGGCCAAGCGGTTCGTTCGGGTGCGGGGCGTCGATGACGAGCAGGTGCTTGTGGCCGCCGGGGATGGACAACATGGTCATGGGGCGGCCGGCGCGGGCGCGGCCGATCTCGCGTAGCGCGCAGACCTGCGGGTGCTCGGCGGCAATCTTGCCCAGCTCCCGCTCCTCCAGGGTGGGCGGCCGGTCGCCGATGTACGGGGCGAACGTCTCGGGGGTCACGACCAGACCTCCTAGCGGTAGCTGCGACCGGTCAGCAGGGCGGTCTGGGCCGGGTCAGTTGCATGGAGCGTGTAGCGGTAGGTGTGGGTGCTCGCCGTGGCGTTGGCTGCGTCGTGCGGCTGCTCTTCGGCGTGCTGGTCCAAGTCCGGAACGGAGAGGGCGGCGAGTCCGCGGGTACTGTCGAACTCGTCGGTGACCAGAGTTCCGGTCAGGACGAGACCGGTCGCGTTCATGCCGAGGAGCATGAGGCCGGGGATGGAATCGGGGTCGAACCGCCCGAGTCTGAAGGGGGCGGGTAAGCGTGCCTTGCGGATCACGGCTGCTCCTTTGCGGTGGCGAGGCTGGTGAGGGTGGGCAGGAGGCCCCAGGTGGCTGCCAGGGCGATGAGGTGGGCGTCGGTCCGGGCGGCGCACCGCTCACGGAGTCCGTCGACGTGGTCGAGGAACGGGCCGGTAGGACGCAGTTCGACGGGAAGTTCGGCGTCACGGCTGATGCCAGCGAGGACGCGCAGGACGGCGATGTCGACCGG
Source organism: Streptomyces sp. NPDC058579 (assembly GCF_042718575.1). Classification (NCBI taxonomy): domain Bacteria; kingdom Bacillati; phylum Actinomycetota; class Actinomycetes; order Kitasatosporales; family Streptomycetaceae; genus Streptomyces; species Streptomyces sp. NPDC058579. The sequence continues at coordinate 110,119 of NZ_JBHXPI010000017.1, read as the reverse complement.
GGCGAGGTCGGGGGCGTGTATCTGGACTGTCGGCGGGGGCAGATGACCGCCGGCGAGCAGAGCGGCGGCCTTCAGAGCCTGGTTGGGGGCGTGGAAGAGATTGCCGATCTGCCGCAGGTGCGTCCGGACCGTGAGGACGGACCGGGACAGCTCCTTGGAGATCTGTGCGTCCGAGTGACCCGCGAGAAGGAGTTCGCCGACCTTCAGCAGGGCCGGGGACAGCGGACGCGGGCGAACCGGGGCGGCGCGGCGGGCTGAGGCCGGGGTGGTGGTGGAGGTTTGTCCGTCGACCCTGGGGGCGCCAGCGGCCGGGGGGAGGGGGCCGGTCAGGATCCTCTTCAGGTAGTCGGCGTAGGTGACGCCCCGGCCCGGGGGTACGGCCCAGTGGATGTCCCGGCCGCCGGTCGCTCCGATCGGAGGGATACCTATGGCCGCGCCACATGGCATGACCCGCACTCCCAAGGTCCAGCGCCCGGGCGGTGCGGAGTCCGGCGGTACCAGGAAGACCCAGGTCCGCGTCGTGTGGTTGGCGAGGACCGGTCCCGTGCGTGGTCCGAGGGCGGCCAGCGCCGGCGCGGCCAGGTCGGCAGTGACGCGGACGGCGTCGAAGTCCTCACCGCACGCGCGGCGGACGGTTTCGCCGTTGGTCGGCATCCAGTGCGGCGTGTCCCAACCGCCCGGGAGCGAACGAGTGTGTGTCCTGGCCGTCACGATTTCGCTCCCGCCAGGCGGGGCGTGCTGAAGGCGTTGAGGCTCGCGATTGCGGCTGTCGCGCCCAGGTGGCCGATGTGGCTGAACGCCTGCGGGAAGTTTCCGAGCTGACGGCCGGTTCGCGGGTCGTACTCCTCGGCGAGAAGGCCGAGGCCGGTGCGGATGGCGAGGAGGCTGTCGAGGACGGTGCGGGCATCGTCGGGACGTCCGATCAAGGCGAGGGCCTCGGCCAGCCACCCGGTGCAGATGAGGAACCGTCCTTCGTCGCCCGGGAACCCGTCGAGCCCGATGTCGTCACCGGCGGTGCGGTATCGCAGGACGAGCCCGTCGTCGGTGGTGAGCCCTCGCTGGATGGCCTCGACGGTGCCGATGACCCGCTTGTCGTCGGCGTCGAGGAATCCGGGGGCAGGGCGTGGAGGAGGGAGGCGTCGAGCTCCTTCGACCCGTAGGACTGGGTGAAGGAGTTGAGGTCGTCGTCGAAGGCGTTCTCGCACACCTCGGCGTGGATGGTGGCGCGCAGCGTCCGCCACCGCTCCAGCGGCCCGTCGGCGTGGCCGGCCTCGATGGTGCGGATGGCCCGGTCGATGGTGGCCCAGCCCATGATCTTGGAGTGGGTGAAGTGACGCGCGGGCCCTCGAATCTCCCAGATGCCCGAGTCGGGCTGATCCCAGACCTGCTCCAGCTCCTCGGCGAGCGCGACGATGACCGGACCGAGCCGCCGGGCCCAGCTGCTAGCCGCCTGGGTGAGGTTGTAGAACTCGATGGCGAGTTCGCCGTAGATGTCGACCTGGAGCTGGTCTGCGGCGGCGTTGCCGATGCGGACCGGAGCCGACCGCTCGTATCCGGGCAGCCAGCCCAGCTCCATCTCCGAGAGCTCGGTTTCGCCGCCGACTCCGTACATGATCTGCCGCCGGCCGGTCTCGCTGTGGCTAGCCTGCAGCGCCCAGCACGCCCAGGCGAGCGCCTCGGGCAGGTATCCGTACTTGCGCAGGACGCCGGCGGTGAGGGCGCCGTCCCTGAGCCAGGCATAGCGGTAGTCGTAGTTGCGGATGCCGCCGATCTCTTCGGGCAGGGAGGTGGTCGGCGCGGCCACGATGGCGCCCGTCGGTGCGTAGATGAGGGCGCCCAGGGTGAGCAGGGAGCGGACGACCGCCTCGCGGTCCGGGCCGGTGTAGGTGCAGCGGGCCGCCCATGCCTCCCAGAAGTCCAGGGTGAACTTCAGCAGACCGTCGTCGATCGGCCCGGGAGGTGGGCTGTCCACGCCTTCCCGCCAGGTGAGGCCGAAGGCGACCGTCTGTCCGGCGGTAACGGTGAAGTCCGAGACGAGGTCGGCCCGTTCGACGTGCACGGGGGTGTCGGCGTCGAGCCACAGCCTGCCGCCGTCGCCCTCAGGGAGGTCGATCGCGTGGAGTTGGTCGACCTCGGCGATCCGGGGCACGGTGCTTCCGTAGTCGGGTCGGGCCCGCAGCAGCGACCGCATGGTCATCGTGCCCGAAAGCCCGGTCACGACCCGCACCAGGCGCGGGGCACCACCGCCGGGCACCATGAAGTCGCAGACGACCGCGCTGTCGTCGGCGCAACTCCACGTGGTCTGCAGGATGAGCGAGTTGCCCGCGTACTGGCGGCCGGAGGCGGGTCCGGCGGTGCCGTCCATGAGCATCGTGGGCGCGATCTGCCAGAACCCGTGCTGCTCGGTACCCAGGAGGCTGGTGAAGACGGCGGCGGAGTCGAACCGCGGCAGGCACAGCCAGGGAATGCAGCCGTCGCGGCGGACCAGAGCACTGCCCCTCTGGTCGCCCACGTATCCGTGGTCCTCGATCCACGGGCCGGCGACGGGTGCGTGGTCGGCCGCGTGCTGCTGAGTGATGGCGGGGAGGGCGCTCACGCTGCCACCGCCGCGGGGGTGGGGCGGTGCGGGGCGATGATCTGGCCGTCGGGCAGCAGCTCACCTGTGTCCTCGAAGAGCAGGACCCCGTTGCACAGGAGGGTCCTTCTCTGCACTTCACTCGATCGGGGTTCGTTGGGGATCACTGGGTCTCCTCGGGGCGAGGGCGTGGGATGCCGAGGTTGGTGGTGGGCCTCTTGGAGAGGCGAGCGGCTTCGGCCTGTTTGGCGCGGAGGAAGGTCAGGGTCGAGTCGATGCCTTCGACCTCGCCGAGCCAGTGCTCTTCCTGGGCTCGCTTGCGGCGGAGGAGGAGGTCCTTCTCGATCTCCGCGAGGCGGAAGAGCATCTTGGGGTTGACCTGGAGCATTGGGCAGCGGATGCAGGCGTGTTCGTGGTTGCAGGGGGTGCCGTAGGGGCGGGCGCAGTTCCCGAGTTCGACCTTGCGCCGGTCGAAGTGATCCTCGAAGTCGGCCCACTCCTCGGGCGTGACCTCGGGGTACTCGATCTCCGGTCGGAGGGATCGGCGGTGGTTCAGGAACCGCTGGTAGTTGGCGACGACGTCCTCGGCGAAGACCGCAACGTAACCCTGGAGGGTCTGGAGGTTCAGGTGGCCGAGCAGGGCAGCACCGATGTGGATGGGCAGACCGCCGTTGACGATCTCGGTGGCGAAGAGCCTCCGGAAGTCGTGTGGCGTGAAGGTCATGTCGGCGAAGGCGCGGTGGGTCTCGGCGAGCTCCTCGCAGCTTCGGGCGAACATGTGGATGAACGTGGTCGGGGAGATCACCGATCGTTGTGTGCCGCTCTGTCGCTGCATGAGGAACGGCATGGGTTCTGACCAGGTCTTCTCGTGCGGGTCGTAGCGGTTGAGCAGGTGGACCGGCCGGCCGTCGGGGGTGAGGCGGCGGATGATCTGGGCGATCGTGTGGAACAGGTCCGCGGACATCGGGATGACGCGCTCGCGCTCGCTCTTGGACGGGGCGATGACGAGCAGGGCGATGACCTCGTTGTTCGGCCGTCGGTACTGGCGGATACCGAGGTGGGTGAGCTCGCAGAGCTCCTCGACTCGGATGCCGCTGTGCCGAAGGATTTCCAGGCCGGCCCATTCCCAGAACGCGGTGTCCTCGGTGAGTGTGAGGTTGAGGACCTGCCCGTCCTCGTCGGCGACGCGGACGGGCGGCTCGTCCTGGTTCTTGGCCCAGGTCCGATCACGGTTGCTGTCCGTGCGCTGGTAGGAGTGCCCGTCGTGCTCGAAGACCGCTCCGAGTTCGACGGTGCGGGCCTTCTTGAGCAGGCTTGTTAAGTGCTCGTAGCGGCCTTCGACGTGCGCGACGAGGGTAGGCAGCAGTGGCTGGCGGACCCGGATGCGGTCGGACATCCGCTGGTAGACCTCCCGCTTGCGCTTGGTGAACCCCTTGAGCTCCTTGGGCCGGATCGGGCAGGGCACGACCCATTGAGCCCACCGTTCGGGCTCGTCAATGGCCCAGCTGTGCAGGTCGAGGTAGAGGGAGCGGACGGCCAGGAGGATGCCGGAATCGTCTGCGCGGGTCCGGCGCTCGTCGCGGTCCCACCGCTTGATCGCCTCGCGCCATTGGCCGTAGACCTCCAGGCTCAGGGCCAGGTCTTGCTGTCCCGGGTTGATCTTCTCGATCTTGGTCCAGAATGTCTTCGCGAGCTGGCGGGCCAGGGCCGTGATGGTGGTGTAGTCGGTTCCGGCCCGGCGCCGGGTCAGGTAGTCGATCAGCAGCTGGCGGACGCCCTGATGCTGGATGGGATAGCGGTCGATGAGCTGGGTGACGGTGAGCTGGCCTCGGTAGACGTAGGCCCGCAAGGTCGGCGGGGTGCCGGGCGGGAAGTGGCCCATTTGGTGCAGCACCTGCCAGGCGCCAAGGCCCGCGAAGCGGGTCGCGCCGGCCTTGCTGCCGTGGGTCACTCCGAGCCGTTTGGACTCCATGCCGAAGTGCAGCAGCGCCGACGGCGTCAGGCCCTCCAAGGCGATGCCACCCGTGGTGAGGGCGGCTGTCAGGTCGAAGTTCGCTCGGCCGCGGTGCAGGTGGTGGGCGTCGAAGGCATCGGCCGCGGCGAAGAACTTCTCTAGCAGTGGATCGGGCTGGAGTTCGCGGAATCTCTGTGGGTAGTCCACGAACTTGTTGGCGCGGAAGCCGGAGATCGACGGCCGGATGGCCCGCAGGCAGAAGGCCAGCTTGAGGCCAGCCGTCAGGTCGGCGCTGTCCACGCGGTCACCTTGTGCCGCGAGGACGCGGACCGGTTCAGCACCTTCGTCGTCGAAGCCGCTGGCCTGCCACCTTTCCTGCCAGGTGTTGCCGGGCACCTCCGAAAGGACGGCGAAGACCCTACGGATGGCCGCCCGGCGGCGCCCCGGGTTGGGGTGGCCCTTGGTGACTCGCTCGACGATGCGCAGGATCTCGGAGACCGGGGCCCGGGAGAGGTCCCCGAAGGGGCCGGGCGGTGTGCTGGGCAGCGACGCCGGTGCCGCCTTCAGCTCCGCGCCGGCGAACCGCGTGATGGGAGCGGGAATGAATACTTCGTCGCTGCTGTAGTCGGTGCGCCGGTTGCGGGTGGTGAAGGTCTGGATGTCAGCCACCGAACACCGCCTTGAAGTCGTCCGGGTCGTAGCCGGGGGCGATGGCGGGCTGGAGGCGAGGCCGCTGGTAGTGGGCCTGGAGGGCGTCGAAGAGGTCCTCGACACGGGCGTGCAGGTAGCGGCCGGTGGTGGCCAGGTCCGCGTGCCGCAGGATGGCCCGGACCTCGACCAGGGTCAGGGCCGGGTCGTTCGCCATCCTCTCGGCCGCCGTGTGCCGCAGGTCGTGCAGGCTCCAGTTCGTGCCCAGTCGGTCGTTGGCGCGCTGGATCACGCGCCGCATCGCCCAGTAGGTGAGGGGCTTGTCCGGTCCGCGGCGCGTGCGGAAGACCGGCTCGTGCGGGGCAGGCAGGCCGATCGCGTCGAGGTAGGCGGCCAGCACCACCAGGGCCTGCGGGCTGACCGGGATGGGCTCGCGCAGCTTCGTGCCCTTGGAGATGACGTGAACGATCTGGGCCGGCCAGTCGACGTCGGCCGGGGTGACCCTGAGCAGCTCGGAAGCACGGGCGCCGCTGGAGACGTAGAGCAGCACCGCGGCGCGGTCACGGTCGTGGTTCATCGTGGCGAAGAACTCGTCCCACATCGCGTCCGGGATCGCCCGCGGCTGTGTGACCGGGACGCGCTGGCGGAGGCGGGAGCGGCGGAAGGCCGGCATGGCCTCCGCCGAGCTGCGGTGAGCCAGCGCGCGGCGCCGGGCCTCGGAGAGCGGGACCGGGTTGATCAGCGGACCGCGGCCCAGGTGGCGGTGGAAGTCATAGAAGCTGGCGACGACCGTCAGGGCGTGGTTGATCGTCGCCGGGGCGTACCCGGCCTTCAGGTACCGCTTGCCGGTCCGCGGGTTGACCGAGCCGGGCTGCGGCGCGTCGGGCCGGGTGCGGCGGCGCTGCGGATTCGGTGCCGTACGAAGCCATCCCACTATCACTGCCACCTCCCCTTCCGTTGCCTTGTCCCAGGTCACGTTCAAGAGCCACAGAAACCGGAACCACCGCAGCAGGTCATTGGCGTAACTACGGCTGGTTGCAGGACTGTTGTCGTTCAGGGCGAGGTCCCGCAGGTAGGGCGTCACCGACTCGACCGGGCTTCCAGCCGGGTCGAGTACGGCGTACACCGGGTGCTGGGTCTCCAGCCGAACGACCGAGCCGACGCGAGGCAGGACAGCCCGCCCCTCCATCAGCTGGTTGTGCAGATGCGACGTCACGCAGAACTCCTTGGGCAGCCGGACATCGCATTGCCCAACGACTTCAAGAAGGTGCAGCTAACAGACCACCCCTGCTCGTAATGAGAGGCGGTCGGCTTGGCCGCCTCCCGGTAGGGGGAGTCTGCGCCCGGGCAGGGGATCGGGTGCTCACACATGGTGGAGTCCTTGCTGGAAATGGACGGGGGGAAGGGATGCGGACGCGCGTCGGTTAGGCGCGCTGGGTGAGATGGAGGCCGCGTCCTGCGACGGCCGGACGGGCCCGACGCTGGGCCACGAGCGGAGTGCCGAGCGTGGTCGGCCCCAGCTGACGCGGACCGGGTCGCCGGGGTTCGAGGGCTGGGTGATCCACAGCGGGGCGAAGCCCAGACGGCCGGAGATGAACCGGCTGGCGGCGTCGGCCGCCTCCTGGTCGGGGACGTAGAGGTGCCTGGTGGGCTGGGGGCCGCCGGCCGGGGCGGCGAGGCGGTAGCCGCTCAGGAGCGGCACGATGACCCAGCGCCCCGCTTCCGGCGGCTGGGGGCCTTCGTCGTGCAGGCCGGCCAGGTCCACGGCGAACTGCGTCGGGCCCAGGACCTGCCGCTGCCAGGCCCGCCGGATCATCGAGGCCCGCGACGTGGCATCCAGCCTGGCCCGGGTCTTCTTCAGCAGGTACTGGGCCTGGTAGGGCTTCAGACCCAGAAGCCGTGCATAGGCGTTGACCGGCCTGCCGGCGGCGAGCGTGCGGACTAGGCCGTACGCGTTCGCCTCCAGAAGCAGTGGATGGAGAACGGCGGGGGCGACCAAGGCGCCGTGGGTGTAGGCGTGGTCCACGAGCTGAGGCCGGACGACGGCGTTGAGCCGAAAGCGGCGCGCGATCCGGGCCAGCCGGTATTGCACGTGCCTGTCGGCGCTCAGGCCGAGCCGGGACGCGATCTCCGGATCCTCGTGGCCCTCGGCGACGAGCTCCAGGACCTGTCGCTCCAGGTGCGGCAGCGGCGCCTCGGAGAGGGCGGGTACGCGGGCGCTCATGCGGCACGCGTCTCGGTCGCGCATATGGTGATCTGCTGTTGCTGGCCGCGCTGACTCACGTGTGCACTGACGGCCACGACGGCGAAGTACCCGTTGGCGCGGACCTCCACCAGCCCGGTCGTGGCGAGGTCCGCGAGCGCCAGGCGGACGTACGAGGCCGGTACCCGCAGAGCCCTCGCCAGCTTCCGTTCGCGGATCAGGGAAGACGGGGCCAGGGCCCCGCTCGTGATGCGCTGCTGGATCTCCTGCGAGACGGAGCCGACCGAGAGGCCGGGCAAGAGGGCCTCGCTCAAGGCCCGAAACATGTCGCGGCCCTGGCCGGCGAGGAGGCACACCTGGGCCCAGGTGCCCCGGACACCGTGGGGAGACGGGGTGAGGGCCGCGATCCACACATCCCATCGGACCTGGTCTGCCGGGGAGTCGCTCGCGGTGCGCAGTGTTCGGGCTTGGCCGAGCCACGGCTGGGTGGAGGAGTACACGAGGTGGTATGCGTCCTCGACGGACCTGGCCGGCACCACGGTGCGTCGGACCTTGAGTGACTGCAGCCTGTTGATGTCCCGCTTCAGCATGCTTGCGGTCTGTGCGGCAGGGGTTGCCGGAGGACGGCGGCCGATCAGGAGGGAGGCGGTCTCGTACACGGTTCAAAGACCCCTTACGCCGACAAGCACTCGGCCGAGGAGACGGGGGGCGACCTCACTCGTACGGTGCAGCGCACTGCGCCCGGTCTCCGAAGGCTGACCGGGGCGCGAATGTGCCCGTTCGTGTCTCCGGGGTTCGGCCGCAGGCGCGAGGCTGACCTCGGCCCACACGACCTTCCCGGTCTTGTCGCGGTTGCGGACGGGGTAGTGCCCCCACTTGCTGCTCATGGCAGCGACGAGGAGGATCCCCCGGCCGCTCGTGGAGTCGACCCCGGGCTGCTTCAGGACGGGCGCCTGCTCGTCGTTGTCGCACACCGACACCCGGACCGCCCCGTTGCCGATCTGAAGCACCAGCTCGAAGGTCCTCAGGGTCGACAGAGAGGAGTACGGCGAGACCTGCTCGCCCTTCTCGGGGTGCTGTACCGCGTTCGTGGTCAACTCGGAGACGATGAGTTCCACCGTCTCGATGACTTTGGCCGGCACCTGCCAGCGAGAGAGGATGTCGGTGGTGTGGAGCCTTGCCCAGCGCACGGCGTTCGGCGTGGTCGCCAGCGTGAGGCTGTCGCTCGGGGGTGGTGCCTGGGACACGATGTGCCTCCCGAGTTGGGAGAAGGGACCGTCGAATGGCCGGGCCGACGAGCAGCGTGTGAGCTCGGGACCGCGGGGAGGGCAACGTTCGCTCTCCGGGCCCAGGAGCAGCAACCGCGACGGTGCACGTAAACGTGACGGGCGTACGTGACCCTTCACGTATTTCCGGGTCCTTGGTCGACGGAGTCACGTTTTCCCCCACTGGCCGGTCAGCAGGTCAGTACGCTGGCGAGCGAGTTGGAAGGGGATCGTCTTCATGAGTGGCCTTGAATCTCACGGCCCGTCCTGCGCACGCCGGTTACGCGAGAGCGGCGCCGAGCGAGGACGCTCAATCGGCGAAATCGCCCACTCGATTCATGCACATTGCTCGGTCTCTCGCCTGCGTGCGCAGCGTCTGGCCAGGGGCCTCACCCTTGTCGACGCTGCGGAGCAGATGCGCGGTCTTGTCTCCGAGCAGGACGGAGCCCCGCGGGTCACCGTGGAGCAGCTACGCCTTTGGGAGACAGGAAAACACCGGCCACTTCACTCGACAGTGCTCGTGCTGGCCGCCTTCTACGCCTGCTCACCAGGCGACTTGGACTTGGACGACACCGAGGCCGTCGCGGGAATCGTTCTTCAGGTACGGGCCCCGCACATGCCTCGCGCCGAGCAGCACAGCGTGCCCGATATTTCCGGGCGCGCTCCGGCTGCTGCTGCTGGATCCCTCGCCGATAGGGCCGATCTCGTACGCCGAGCGGTGGACCGCACCCTTGCCTCGGCTACGGTCACCCCCACCCAGCTGGACCACATTGAGGAGATGGTCCTCTGGGCTAGCCAGGAGTACGTCTCCACGCCGCCGGCCTTGATGCTCAGCCGTCTTCTGGACCTGCTGGCGGAGGTCCAGGGGCTAGCCGTGTCCCGGCAGCCGGCCGCCGTTCAGGTCCGCCTCTCTGAACTGACCGCCATGATCTCCACGTTGACAGCGGACGCGCTCATGAAGCTCGGCGACCTGGCGCGGTCAAGATCTTGGTACGCCACGGCGCGCACCGCCGCGGATGACAGCGGGAACGTCGAGCTTCGCGGCCGTGTCAGGGCACAGGCCGCGATGTTGCCCTTCTACTACGGTCCGATCACCAGCGCGGTGAGCCTCTGTCGAGAGGCCAGGGTGATCAGCAGCAGAGTACGGGCCTCCGCCACGCATGCCTTCGCGGCAGCAGCGGAAGCGCGGGCTCAGGCCAAGCTCGGGGCCCGGACCGAGGCCGAGGAGGCGCTGCGGTACGCGGCCAAGGCGTTCGAACACTTCGGAGGGGACTCGTCCAACGACGCCTTCGCCTTCCCGGAGCGCCGCTACCTGCTCTACAAGAGCGGCACGTTGACAGCACTGGGCCACACCCGCGAGGCACGCGTGGTCCAAGAAGAGGCTCTTGCCCTCTACCGGGACAAGAGCGGAATCGATCCGGCGCTCCTCCGGCTTGAGGCCGCGATCTGCTTTGCGCGGGATCGCAGTCCTGACGAAGCCTGCCAGCTGGCCGGCACCACCTTCCTGCGCATGGACCCCGCTCACCGTACGCCCATCGTGGAGGAAAGGGCCCGTGAGGTCGTAGAGGTCCTTCCGCCGGCGATACGCACAGGCCGAGCGGCACGCGAGCTTCTTGAGATCATCGAGCTTCCGCCCGGCCGGATGTGACAGGACGGGCCTTCGTCGGTAAGCCTGTGTGGCATGACAATCACGCCGGCCCCCGGTGGGTTCGACGAGTTCGAGATGTACCAGGTGCTGGAGCGGGCCTGCGCTAAGGCCGGCCTCGACAGCCGCGACGCGCGTCTCCTCCGCGGCCACACCAATGCGGTTCTCCTCCTGGAGAAGGAGCAGGTGGTAGCCAAGATTGCCCGGAAGGGGACGGACGTCGACAGCGTCGTGCGCACGGTTTCCTTCGTACGCTGGCTCATCGAAGCAGACTTCCCCACAGTCTCTCTTCACCCCTTCGATCAGCCGCTGATCATCGACGGACACGCTGTCACCTTCTGGACATACCTGCCACAGCCCGAGAGCCCGGTGGCGGCCTGGCAGCTGGCAGGGCCCCTCAAGGCACTCCACACCCTGCCTCAACCCCCGATCGTCCTCGCCGAGCACGACAACATCCGTGCGATCCGCCGCTCACTGGCGGCGATCACATGCCTCCCTGCCGCGTGCGTCCGGTGCATGGAGGAGGAGGTGGACCGACTCGAAGAGGCGTTGGAAGGCATCCCGTTCGCCCTGGCCCCCGGACTGATTCAGGGCGACCCTCAGCACCGAAACGCGCTACATACTGCCGATGGAGCTGCGGTGTTGTGTGACTGGGACACGATCGCCCAAGGCCAGCCGGAGTGGGACCTCGTCACTGTCGAAGTCCACTGCCGCCGGTTCGGGTACGGCCAAGCCCACTACCAAGCGTTCGTGGACGCCTACGGGTGGGACATCAGGAAGAGCACTGGCTATTCGGTTCTGCGTGATATTCGCGAAATGCGCATGGTCACGACAAACGCCCGGAAGGTTCGGCATGCCCCCGAGTCCCTGAGTGAGATCCAGCGCCGGGTTGACGGACTCCGGAGGCGAGACAGGCAACTTCGCTGGAACATCCTCTAGGTGTCCCTTCCTGCTGCGGCGAAGTGGCTGGGCGGGTGGCTCGGCGCGGCTGGTCGGAGCCACTCACCACCGTGGCACCTTCCGGAAGTGTCGGTGTGCCCGCCTGAGGTAATAGCGCGGGCATCGAAACCATCAGTAGGGGGCGGCGGTTCATGGGGTCAGCGAGCAGCAACGGTGCCGGCAGGGCTGACTTCAGTGCCCGGATACGGGATCGACTGGCCCGTAGAGCGGCCTTCCGCTGCTCCAACCCCCAGTGCGGTGCTCTGACGGTTGGCCCGGGGGCTGGTTTGGAGGATGTGGCCTACACCGGTACGGCGGCGCACATCTACGCAGCAGCTTCTGGAGGCCCGAGGGGCACCGGCGGGCTGACGCAGGAGCAGCTCTCCGCCATCGGCAACGGAATCTGGTTGTGCGCCAAATGCGGCCGGCTGGTGGACACCAATGAGGGCAACGCCTACCCCGCCTCGCTCCTCCGCAGTTGGAGGGACCTCCACGAGTACCGGACGCGCCTGGAACAGGGAGGGTATGGCCGCCCCGCTGGCTGGGTCCAGGCGATCGAGATCCACGAACATTTCGTCATCCGGCCAGGAGCGATGCGGCTGTCCCGAGGCAACCTCCTCGGCGGCATGAACGCCACCGGAAAGACTCAGTTGCTTCAGCTGCTTCGGTCGATGACGGCGCCGCAGCCTCTTATGGACGGCTCCAAGAAGCTGTCCTGCACCATCAGTTGGTTCGATCCGGACCGGCGGACGGCGAAGGTCGGGGTCGTCGGAAGGTCGCTGGAGTATGAGATCGACGGGAAGCGGGTGCCGCTTCCTCCTCACCCGTATCGGGTACTGGACGTGCACCCGTCATGGCCGCGTCCGCATCAACCTGGGATGGGATGGCTGGCGGATTTCCTCGGCGTCGATGAGTGGACGGCCGGGAACGTTGTTTCCGGTATGCCGGAGGTCATGCCGGACGTCTTTTCCCATGTTCTTGTGACAGGGGACGACATTGAGGTCACCTATGTGGAGCGGGAGGAGCAAGAGCCAGCCTCCTGGCGTTGGATGCTGTTCCCCTTCCGTGCCCTGGCTGTACTCGCCGAACTTCAGGCCCGCGCTGAACCGACGATCCTCGTCCTCGACGACCCTTTCGACCATCTGCACCCTCTGGCGGTTCGAGAGGTCATGAACGTCTTTGATTCGCCCGCTCTGTCCTTCCAGACGATTATTGCAACGCATAGCCCCCAGGCCTTCGCGTGGGCCAAACGAGGATGGACCGCGACACTGCTGATGCCGGATGGGCCACACAGGTCCAGAATCTCTCAGGATGCAGCGGACATAGACGCACTCCTTGAGGGGCGTCTGAGCGCGGAGGACCTCATGGCTGAATGGGAGGGGCGCACGACCGGTTAGACGCGGCCTTGGTGTTGCTGTATTCGGCCATCTGCCTGAGGTAGCGGCCTTCCGGGTATTGCCGACTGTTGTTGCAACAGGTGTCGGCCGCCCCAAAAGGCGCCGGCAAGGGTCGGGAGTCGGGGGTCGGCTGCGTGCTCCCCACACAGCCGAGTCATCACCTCCGGTCGGCCCTGGTGTCGGACACTCCAGCCGACGCCAGGAACACCAGGACGGCCCGCCCATGGAGGGTAGGGCGTGATCGTTTGCCGGACAACACGTGGGAGGGGATTCGCCCACGGCAGACGTGTATGTGCTGACCAGGGCTGGAAGCTCTCCCCGAAGCATGTCAACGTACAGCATCCCGAGAAACACGGCCCCGCCTGCTGCAGGCCTTTGGTGGTGAAAGCGCAGGATCGAACGTTGATCGAGTCAACCGTGCCGGAACATACACCGCAATCCCCGGTTAGCCTAACCGGGGATTTCATGGACCATGGATTCGGTTCGTGCCGACCTCTGCGGGAGTCGGCGCAGGTGTATTTATCTGAGTTTGGAAGGAATCTTCATGCATGGTGGAAGCTATCGTCTTCTGACGTCGGCCGAAGTGGCCGATTGGTTGAAGGTGAGCGAATTGACGATCAAGAACAAATATCGAATGTGGGGCTTGAAGCCTCAGAAGGTCGGTCGCCTACTCAGGTTTCGTGAGCGCGATGTGATCGCCTACCTGGAAGAGAAGTACGGCTAGGTCGGGACACAGTCAGAGATATTCCTTTGAAGTTGGAGGGGGTTCGATAGTTTGGCGCGAGTATTCCAGAAGTGCAAGGAAGACGTGAAGAGCGTGCACTACCTGTGCGGTGTTGTCCGCTGCGGCCACCCTTGGACGGTGCGCTATCGGGAGCCCGGTGGGCGGGGTGGGCGTCAGCGTGAGAAGTCATTCCAGAAGAAGGGGCCGGCGGATTCCTTCGCCGCCAAGGTCGAGCGTGAGAAGGATCTCGGCACCTATATTGCCCCCACGGGCCTGCTCGTGCCCCTTGCGGCTGTGTACCGCGAATTCATCGACTCGGGTAGCAGGGTCAACGGGACGCGCTACCAGTACGAGACGAGCCTTCGCCTTCATGTTGAGCCGTACTTCGGGGCCACGGCCATCGGGGCTGTTAAGGCGAAGCATCTCAATGCATGGCTGAAGTGGATGGTGGAAGATCGTGGCTATGAAGACAGCACGGCCATCAACCGCTACGAGACACTCGCTGGCGTCTTCAGCTTCGCCGTGGCCAACGAGTACATAACAAGAAATCCGTGCCAACACGTTCGCACCGGTCGGCAGCGGGTGAAACGCCGAGTCAAGAAGACGATCCGCCTGCCTACCTTGGCGGAGATCGAAGCGATCGAGCGGAATCTTCCCGGCCCCTACAAGCTGCTGGTGTGGCTCATGGCTGGGTGCGGGCTGCGTATCGGCGAGGCGTGTGCCGTGACCCTTCAGCAGTTCGACTTCGAGGGCTCCATGCTCCATGTCGACCGGCAGGTGTCGCAGGACGGCGAGAACGAGGAGCCGAAGTCTGCGGTCCAGAGAGCCATCACCAAGGGGCGGGGGCGGGCCCATTGCATCCGCCATCTCAAGTGGCGCGACCTTGATGAGGGCAGAGCGATACCCGTGCCGCCCACCATCATGACGAAGGTGGAGGAGCACATCCGGCTTCACGGCACCTTCCGAGTGGAGGAGGGACTCAACCGCCTGGAGGGGGACTACCTCTTCGCCAATATCGGGCGCACCAACATTCTCATGTACTCCCTCGTGGACCGGCTCTGGCGCAACGCCAAGAATGCGGCGGGCATTACGCGCAGGATCACACCGCACTGGCTGCGCCACTTCTTCGCCTCCGCCGGCCTGTCGAAGGGAGTGCCGGTGACGGACATGGCCGAGTGGCTGGGGCACCGTGACCCGAAGATCACCCATCAGACCTACGCGCATGTGATGCCCGATGCTCCCGACCGGTTGCGGTCGCTGATGGATGCCGTCTTCACGATGAAAACGGAGCTCAACCTGCCGCTTGAGTTCGAGGCGGTGGTCGAGGCGGCCTGACTCGATCTATGACCGCGTGATGCCCTCAGCCGTGCTTCTCGGCTGTGGGCATCACGCATTCCGGGACCGTCACGGGCGCTACTGACAGTGATCGCTCTCGGGTTCGTTTGTCGATCCGTGGTCTGCGCGGGCGAGCTTCTCCCAGTGCCCTGGCTGGCACGCGATTCTTCCGTGCTGGTTCGGTGCTGACTTCAGGGGGCCCATGAAGGAGAAAGCGCAGGTCGTAGCTCTAGTCCGATGAGTTGTCGTACCACTCGATGGTGGTGCCGATCAGGCTCGCGGCGACGATGCGCTTGAGGTTCGATTCGGCCGGTGGAGCCGCTGCGGGGGAGGCCATGTGCACCACTTCCAGGCGATGAACGGGGACGTTGACGTGTCGCCACACCGTAGAAACATGCAGGTCACCGTCGTATGTGGTGGGACACCATAGTTCTAGCGGACAGAGTGCGCGTGACAACCATGGGGGCGGTGCCAGGGTCTCCGCGACGGCCTCGACGGAGCCCTGAAGGGCCGATCGGGGCATCGCCCGCCCGCGTTTCGTTCTGCGGGGTCGGCCGAGGCTGCCTAGTGTCTTGGCATGGAGCACACAGACAGTGCCCGGCCCATCGACCCGGAGGTGCCTGATGCCGGAGCTGTTCATCGGAGGCACGTGGGCCGCCGCTGCCGACGGTCGTACGCGGGAGATCCGCTGCCCGGCGGACGGCACCCTGGTCGCCACTGTGGACGAGGCCGGGCCCAAGGACGCGGCAGCGGCCGTCGCCGCCGCCCGCGAGGCGTTCGACAGCGGGCCGTGGCCCGCCACGCCCGCCGCGGAGCGCGGACGGCTGCTGGTGCGCGTCGCCGATCTGCTGGAACGTGACAAGGCGGCCTTCGCCCGGGCGGAGTCCCTGGACACCGGCAAGCGGCTCGTCGAGTCCGAGTACGACATGGACGACATCGCGGCCTGCTTCCGCTACTTCGGCAATCTCACCGCGGCGGGCGGCAACGACCGGATCATCGCCACCGGCAACCCGGATGCGGACAGCCGGGTGGTGCACGAACCGGTCGGAGTGTGCGCCCTGATCACCCCATGGAACTATCCGCTGCTGCAGACCGCGTGGAAGGTCGCCCCGGCGCTCGGGGCGGGCAACACGTTCGTACTCAAGCCGAGCGAACTGACCCCGCACACCGCGATCCTGCTGATGCGGCTGCTCACCGAGGCGGGGCTGCCGCCAGGAGCCGGAAATCTGATCCTGGGCACGGGCGCCGAGGCCGGCGCGCCGCTCACCGAGGATCCCCGCGTGGACCTGGTGTCGTTCACCGGCGGCCTGGCCACCGGACGCCGGATCATGGCGGCGGCGGCGCCCACGGTGAAGAAGGTCGCCCTGGAGCTCGGTGGCAAGAACCCGAACATCGTCTTCGCGGACGCGGACTTCGAGGCGGCCGTCGACCATGCGCTGATGGCCGTCTTCCTGCACTCCGGACAGGTCTGCTCGGCAGGCGCCCGGCTCCTCGTGGAGGACTCTCTGCACGACGCCTTCGTCGACGAGCTCGTGACCCGCGCGCGAGCCATCCCGATGGGCGGCCCGTTCGACGAGAACGCGCGGACCGGGCCACTGATCTCGGCGGCACACCGCGACAAGGTGGAGGCCTACGTGGCCGCGGGCCTGGCCGAGGGCGCGGTGCTGCGCTGTGGCGGGGCACGGCCGACGGACCCGGAACTCGCCCACGGCTACTACTATCCGCCGACCGTCCTCGACGACTGCACGCCCGGGATGTCGGTGGTCCGGGACGAGTCGTTCGGCCCGGTGCTCACGGTCGAGCGGTTCGACAGCGAGGCCGAGGCCGTCGCGGTCGCCAACGACACCATGTACGGCCTCGCGGGTGCGGTCTGGTCGCAGGACACCGGCCGCGCACACCGGGTCGCCTCCCTGCTCCGGGCGGGCACCGTGTGGATCAACGACTTCCATCCCTATGTGCCGCAGGCCGAATGGGGCGGCATGAAGCAATCCGGTTTCGGCCGTGAACTGGGGCCGGCGGGACTCGCCGAATACCAGGAGACCAAGCACATCTGGCGCAATCTCGCCCCCAAGGCGCAGAGGTGGTTCGAGTGACCGCACAGCCGACAGGCCAGGACCGGCCCGGTGCCGGCGACGGAGCCCCGCACGACGACGACTCGGTGACCGAGCTCGGCTACCGGCCCGAACTGAAGCGCACGCTGGGCAACTTCCACACCTTCGCCGCGGGGATCAGCTACATCTCGATCCTGACCGGCACGTTCCAGCTGTTCTACTTCGGAGTCGCCTTCGGCGGCCCGGCCTACTGGTGGTCGTGGCCGATGGTCTTCGTGGGCCAGCTGATGGTGGCCCTGTGCTTCTGCGAGCTGGCGGCGCGCTACCCGGTCGCGGGCTCGGTCTACAACTGGGCGAAGAAGATGGGCGGCCCGCACGTGGGCTGGCTCGGCGGCTGGATGATGATGACGGCCACCATGGTGACCCTGTCGGCCGTGGCCCTGGCGTACCAGATCACGCTGCCGCAGATCGACCCCTGGTTCCAGTTCGTCGGCGACGGCAGCGGCGCGAACGACGCCGCGGCCAACGCGGTCCTCCTCGGCACGGTGCTGATCCTCTTCGCCACGCTGGTCAACGCCTTCGGCGTACAGCTGATGGCGCGGATCAACTCGGCGGGTGTCTTCATCGAGCTGATCGCCGCCGTGGGTCTGATCATCTTCCTCGCGGCGCACATCACCCGTGGACCCAGCACGGTGCTCACCGACACGTACGGCCTGGGCAGCGGGGAGACGCTCGGCTACTTCGGGGCCTTCCTCACCGCTTCACTCGCGTCGGCGTACGTGATGTACGGCTTCGACACGGCGTCCTCGCTCGGCGAGGAGTCCCACAACCCGGGCCGGAACGCGCCGCGCGCGATCCTGCGGGCGCTCGTCGCGTCCTTCCTCATCGGTGGTCTCATCCTGCTGTTCGCGCTGATGGCCGTGCCGAATCTGCAGGCGGAGGAGCTGAGCACGGGTGGCCTGCAGTACGTGGTCCTTGAGACGCTCGGGTCGACGATCGGTGAGATCTTCCTGTGGTGCGTGGTCGTCGCGATCACCGTGTGCGTCCTTGCCGTCCAAGCGGCGGGCATCCGGCTGATGTTCGCGATGGCACGGGACAACAACCTGCCCGCCGGATCGGTGCTCGCCAAGGTGAGCCCGCGCTTCCGGACCCCGGTGATTCCCGCCGTCGTGATCGGCGTGGTGGGAGTGGTCATCCTGGTCATCAACATCAACCAGCCGCAGATCTTCTCGGTGATCACCAGCATCGCGGTCATCATGATCTATCTGGCGTACCTGATGGTCACCACCCCGATGCTGATCCAGCGGCTGCGCGGGAACTGGCACCCCCGCGAGGGAGACTTCTCGCTCGGCCGTTTCGGACTGCCGATCAACATCCTGGCGGTGCTGTGGGGCGCCGCCATGTCCCTGAACCTGGCCTGGCCCCGTGCCGAGGTCTACAACGCGACCGGGGCCCAGCACTGGTACCTGCGCTGGGGCGCGTTCCTGTTCATCGGCATCGTGGCGCTCGGCGGCTTCGCCTACTACTGGTTCGTACAACGGCACCGTACGGGCGTGCTGGCCGAACACCGCGCGGACGCCCCCTGATCCACGCTCCCTCCCCGCGCCACGCTCCCTCCCTCCCCGCCACGGGGACATCTCGTACTGGAGAGACCATGTCCGCACAGCCCTCCGCAGCCGAGTTCGACTACGTCGTGGTCGGCGGCGGCACCGCCGGGGCCGTCGTCGCGGCCCGCCTGTCGGAGGATCCCGCTGTCAGCGTCTGCGTGCTGGAGGCGGGCCCGTCCGACGAGGGCGACGAGAGCATCCTGCGCCTCGACCGGTGGATGGCGCTGCTGGAGTCCGGCTACGACTGGGACTACCCGGTGGAGCCGCAGGAGAACGGCAACAGCTTCATGCGCCACGCCCGTGCCAAGGTGCTCGGCGGCTGCTCCTCGCACAACTCGTGCATCGCCTTCTGGTCGCCGGCCGAGGACCTCGACGAGTGGGGCGCGATGGGCTGCTCGGGCTGGAGCGCGGCCGACTGCTTCCCGTTGTACAGGCGCCTTGAGACCAACGACGGCCCCGGCGACCACCACGGCCGCTCCGGTCCCGTGACGATCCGCTCGGTGCCGCCCAGGGACCCGTGCGGCCGGGCGCTGTTGGCGGCCTGCGCGGCGAGCGACATCCCGACGGTGCCGTTCAACTCCGGCCGCACGGTGGTGCGCGGCGCGAACTGGTTCCAGATCAACTGCCGCGAGGACGGGACCCGTTCGTCCGCCTCGGTGTCGTACCTGCACCCCGTGATGGGGAAGCGGCCCAATCTTGAGGTACGCACCGGGGTGCAGGCGAGGCGGCTGCTCTTCGACGGCGCGCGCTGCTCGGGTGTGGAGTATCTGCAGCCGGACGCCGTGCATGTCGACTCCGTACGGGCGCGGCGCGAGGTGATCGTCTCCTGCGGGGCGATCGACTCGCCGAAGCTGCTGATGCTGTCGGGAATCGGGCCCGCCGCCCATCTGCGCGACAACGGCGTGGACGTACGGGTGGACTCGCCCGGCGTCGGCTCGCACCTCCAGGACCATCCCGAGGGGGTGATCATGTGGGAGGCGAAGCAGCCCATGGTCACCTCGTCCACGCAGTGGTGGGAGATCGGGATCTTCGCGGACACCCAACCGGGTCTTGACCGGCCGGATCTGATGTTCCACTACGGCTCGGTCCCGTTCGACATGAACACCTACCGTCGCGGCTATCCGACCACCGACAACGCCTTCTGCCTCACGCCGAACGTCACCCGCGCCCGCTCACAGGGCACGGTCCGGCTGCGCAGCCGTGACTTCCGGGACAAGCCGAAGGTCGACCCGCGCTACTTCACCCACGAGCACGACATCCGCGTGATGACCCACGGGCTGCGGCTGGCACGGGAGATCGCGGCGCAGGCGCCGCTCGCCGACTGGAAGGGTGCGGAGCTGGCGCCCGGACCGGACGCCACGACCGACGAGGAACTCTTCTCCTACATCCGCCAGACGCACAACACGGTCTACCACCCGGCGGGCACCGTGCGGATGGGCGCCGAGGCCGACTCGGACTCCCCCCTCGACCCGCAGCTGCGGGTCAAGGGGGTGCAGGGGCTGCGGGTGGCGGACGCCTCGATCATGCCGTTCCTGCCCGCGGTCAATCCGTGCATCACCACGATGATGATCGGCGAGAAGTGCTCGGACATGATCCGGGCCGAACGGTGACCGCAACGTAGGCTCTGCCGGTACGAGCTCTGCCGGTACGGCTCAGCTGTGGGGGCCGTACGCCGCCGACAGCACGCGCGGTCCCCAGAACAGCTTCGTGGGGCCGGTACGGAAGCGATCGATCTCGAACGTGCCGCAGCGCCGCAGCAGTTCGCGGAAGGCGATCCGTACCTCCAGGCGGGCCAGCGCCGCGCCCGTGCAGTGGGTGGCGCCCTCGCCGAAGCCCACGTTGGTGGCGCTGTTGCGGCGCCGGAGGTCGAACCGGTCGGGGTCCGGGAACTGCCGGGGGTCCCGGTTGGCCGCGCCCCGCAGCAGCACCACCCGCGAGCCGGCCGGAATCCGCACCCCGTGCAGTTCGATGTCCTCGGCTGCCTCCCGCAGGTTGTACTGCGTGGTGCTGTAGTAGCGCAGGGCCTCGTCGGCGAGGTTGTCCAGCAGTTCGGGTTCGGCCCGCAGGGCCTGTTGCTGGTCCGGGTTCTCGCACAGGGCCCGCATGGCGTTGCCGATCAGATTGGTGACGTTCTCGAAGCCGGCCACGAGCAGGGTGAACGCCAGCGAGAGCAGCTCGTCCTCGGTGAGTCGTTCGCCGTCCTCCTCGGCGATCTTCACGAGATCGCTGATCAGACCGGGCGGCAGGGGCAGGCACCGGCGCAGGAGGCCGCGGCGTTCGGCGATCAGGGCGGCGAAGAACCCCTCGAAGGCGGCGCCGCCTTCGACCGCCAGCCTCTTCTCCTCGTCCGTGGGGAAAGGGTCGGCGATCGGCAGCACCTGATGGGTCCAGCCGAGGAAGGGGGACCGGTCCCGCGGCTCGATCCCCAGGAACTCGCAGATGACGAGGAAGGGGAGGGGGTGACCCAATACCGGTACGAGATCGAGCACACCGCCCGACGGGTCCAGCGCCGCCTCGTCGAGCAGCCCGGCGCAGACCTCCTCGATCCGGGGGACCAGCTCCGCCACCCGGCCCCGGGTGAACGTGCGGACGATCAGCCGCTTGAGCCGGCCGTGGTCCGGGTCGTCGAGGCCGAACAGATTGGGCCCGAGGATCCGGTGCAGCGCGGTGCCGCGGAACTCCTCGAACTGGCCCGTGAGCGAGCTGCCCCGCACCAGCCTGTTCCGGTCGCGGCCGAGCACCGCGATGTCCTCGTACCGGGACAGGAAGAACAGCCCGGTCTGCGGGCTGAAATGGACGGGGCAGCTCTCGCGCAGCTCCCGGTACGCGGGATACGGGTCGTCCATGACGCCCGGCGCGAACGGGTTGAATCCCTCAGGGGGAAGGCTCCTCATGGCATGGGGAACGTGCCTCCGTGCCATCGGGGTTCGCCGCCCATGGGGGAAACAGCGCTGCGCTCACAACGGCGCCCGGGCACCCTCCTGCATACGGCCCCTCAGGTGGGTCGCGGCGCTGCGGTAGTCCTCGTTCTCCGCGCGCAGCCCCAGCCGTTCGGTCACCTCCACCAGGTGTTCGAGCACCTTGACCTCACCCGTGATGAACTTCTCCGCGCGGGCCTCGGCCAGCCCCTCCTCAAGCTGCTGAAGTGCCGCCCACGGGTCCCCCGTCCGGCACAGCGCGACGCCCTGTACGTCGCACAGCAGCACCCCCACCAGCCCCCGCGCACCGGGCATCAGCCGCGCCCGTTCGGCGTGGATCAGGGCCCGGTCGGCCCGGCCCCGGTCCAGGTACAGCCGGGCCACGTGGTGCAGGGCGATGGCCGCCGTGCCGTAGTCCCGGATCTCCTCCGCGACCCGGGCCGCCTCCTCGTACACCGCGACCGCGGCCTCGTACGAGCCGCACGCGGCATGCGCGAGGCCGAGGTTGATCAGGGCCTGGGCCAGATCACAGTCGTCGCCCGTCCGTACGGCCAGCTCCCGGGAGCGCTCCAACAGCGGGATCGCGTCCTCGGCCCGGCCCGCCTCCACGGTGGCCCAGCCCAGCAGGTTCGCCACCCGGGTCTCCGCGCACGGATCACCGGTCGCCCGGGCGGCCCGCAGGGCGTGGGCCACCACCGGGGTCCAGTCACGATGGCTCTGCCACGTCATCAGCGGCCACACCAGCACCGTCAGGCGCCAGGCCCGGCCCGCCTCACCGGCGCGCGCGGCGGCCTCGATCGCCGCGCAGAGATTGGCCGACTCCGTCTCGTACCAGTCGAGTACCGCACGCCGGTCGGTGAGCACGGGGATGTCCTGCGGCCGCTCGCACCAGCCGGGCAGATCGCAGCAGGGCCGGCCCTCGGGGTCGTAGACCCGGGAGGCCGCATACGCCGTGTGCACGTAGAAGTCGAGCAGACCGCGCAGCCGGTCGCCGCGCCCCTCCGCACCGTACTGACGGGAGAAGAGCTGGACCAGGTCGTGGCAGGAGTAGCGGCCGAGCGAGCGCTGCTCGATCAGGTGCGCACCCGCCAGCGCGGCCAGCGCCCGGCGGGAGGCGGCCAGCGGCATCCGGCACGCGGCCGCGATGGCGTGGGCGGTGAAGTCACCGCCCGGGACGACGCTGAGCGCCGAGAAGACCGCCTGGGCCTCGCCGCTGAGCGCCCGTACGCTCAGCGTCAGCGCGGCGGTGATGTCGGCGTCCTCGATCGCCAGGGCCGCCAACCGCTGCTGCTCGTCGCCCAGTTCGTCCGCCACCGACGCCAACGACCACCAGGGATGCGCCGCCAGCCGTGCGGCCGTGATCCGCAGGGCCAGCGGAAGCCCGCTGCACAGCCGTACGAGCTCCCGCGCGGCCTCGGGTTCCCGCTCGATCCGGTCGTCGCGGAGAGCGACCCGCAGCAGCGCCAGGCCCTCCTCCTCGTCCAGCACCCCGACCGGCACCAGGGCCGCACCGTCGAGGGCCAGCAGCCCGTCGAGGCGCAGCCGGCTGGTGACGATGGTCGCCGAACCGCCGCCGCCCGTCAGGAGCGGCCGCACCTGGGCCGACTCGCGGGCGTCGTCCAGCAGGATCAGCAGCCGGCGCTGCGCCAGCATCGAGCGGTACAGGGCCTGCGCGGCGGCCGGGTCGTCGGGTATCAGGTCCTGCGGTACGCCGAGCGCCGAGAGGAACCCGCTGATCACCACCGAGGGCTCCACCGGGGTCGAGCCGTCGAAGCCGTGCAGGTCGGCGAACAACTGCCCGTCCGGATAGTCGCCGGCGTGGCTGTGGGCCCAGCGCAGGGCGAGCGAGGTCTTGCCGACCCCAGCCTGGCCGACGACCAGGGCGACGCCTGAGGAGTCCGGAGCCAGCGCCCGGTCCACGGAACGGAACTCGTCGGTCCGGCCGATGAAACCGCCCGGCGTGCGGGGGAGCTGGGCCGGACGGATCCGCTGGCCGGAGGGGGCGGGAGGGGGCGCCGGGGCGGTCGGGGGCCGCAGTGCCTGGGGAGACGCGATGACGGTACGCGGGGCACGTCGTGCGGCCGGTACCTGCGGCCCGGAACGCATCCGGCCGAGCAGGTCGGCGAACGCCTCCTGGAGCTGCGGACTGGGAGCGACGCCGAGGTCGAGCTTCAGCTGTTCGCGCGTCGCGTGGTACATCCGCAGCGCCTCCGCCTGCCGACCCTCCTGCTGGTGGCAGAGCATCAGCAGCCGCACCAGCGACTCGCGCAGCGGGTTCTCCTCCACCGCGGCGGCCAGCCGGGGCACGGCGAGGCCCGCGCGCCCGGTCCGCAGGAGCCGCTCTCCCAGCAGTTCCAGGGCCCGCAGCCGGGTGTGCTCCAGGCGGGCTTCGGCGCAGGAGCGCAGCGAGCGCGACTCGCAGTCCTCCAGGGCCGGCCCGCGCCAGAGGTCGAGGGCCGAGTCCAGCAGACGGACGGCCTCGTCGTCCGACGCCTCCTGGGCCGCCGCCACGAGGTCCTCCATGTGGTGGGCGTCGACCAGGTTCCGGTCTGCCATCAGCGCGTACCCGGGGGCCCGCGTCACCAGGTGCAGCGTGCTGTCGAGCCGGGTGCGCAGGCTCGCGACATGGCCCTGGAGCGCGGCCTTGGCACTCGGCGGCGGTCTTTCGTCCCAGACCAGGTCGAGCAGCCGCTCCACCGGTACGACCCGGTTCAGGTTCAACGCCAGGGCGGCGAGCACGGCTCGGCGCCTGGCACCCCCGAGGGGTACGCAGTCACCCTCGTCGGAGCGCAGCTCTGACGGTCCCAACAGCAGTAACTTCATGATTCCCACCCCACCGGCCGATGCGCGAAGCACGTGGAACCACCCGGCACGCGGCGCGTGCGGTCACGGGCGCTTCGGGAGGGTGCTCGCAGCAGCGACTGGAGCGGTCACCGTACCGGCTCCAGCGGATTCCAGACCAGTGGCTGAAAACCGCTGAAACGGAGTCAAACCGCCTTGAGGCAGGTCCGAGGTTAGCCCATGACCGTTGCACGGATGGGCGTGCCTTTCGGTTCAGCAGACTTCACCGCTTTTCGGCGGCTGAGGGGGGAATTCCGGGTGGCGCGAGATGATCTTGAAGATGAATCGCCGTGGTGCGGGCATCCGGGGGGGGGGGGGCTACCAGGGGCTGCTGCTGGTGGTCGAGCCGTGGGAGGAGCCGGTGCGGCCGGGGGCAGCGGCGGGAGGGGCGGGTGTGGGCGCGGCGAAATCGGTGCCGCCCGACGAGGACTGGGTGACCGAGCGGGCGGGGCCGGCAGACGTGCGACTGGCGGGGCCGGTGGACGAGGACTGGGTGGTTGTACGCGAGGGGGCGTCGAGCCCACGGTCGCGGGCCTGTCCGTGGCCGAGGTCGAGGTCGCGCTCCGTCGGCTCGCCCGTCCGCTCCAGACGCAGCACCAGGTTGCGCTCGTGCGCGTTCCCGTGGGCCCAGTCCACGTCCTTGCTGGTGATCGTCTGGGTCCTGACCCCGTCGACGGTCTCCCACCGGCCGCGGACCGCCCGGACATTGGGCCGCCAGACGCCCTCGTACTGGTGCTCCACCTCCAGGTGCCAGCTCGGGGCGTCGATGTGCCGGACCGCGCCCACCGTGCCCGGAATCTCGATCCGGGCCCCGCCGACGCCGGACACGACGACCACGGCGCGCTGGGGGAAGTCGGCGTCCACGGCGACGACGGTGATCCGGCAGGGGCCCTCGTACCAGGCCATGGGTGTTCCTCCAGGTGAGTCTCGGGTTCGGGGCGGTCGGGCGGGGGACGGAGGTCGGGCGGGAGCGGAGGTCAGGTGGGGAGGGAGGTCAGTCGCGGCCGAACTCCTGGGCCACCAGGGCCGCCAGCTCGTAGTACGCCGCCCGGGTACGGTGGCGCAGCCGCTCCGGGTCGATCTCCCCGCCGCGGGCGAGATGCTCGTCGTACGGCACCGTCACCACGGCCCGGCAGCGGCGGCGGAAGTGGGAGACGACGTCTTCGACCCGGATCAGCCGGCCGGAGGACCGCACGCCGGAGACGACGGTCACGGCGTCGCGCGCCTTGTCCTGGAGGCCGTTGGCGTTCAGCCAGTCGAAGGTGATGTCGGCGCTGCTCGCCCCGTCGACGCTCGGGGTGGCGACGACGACCAGCTGGTCCGTCAGGTCGAAGATGCCGCGCATGGCGTCGTGCAGCAGTCCGGTGCCGGAGTCGGTGAGGACGATCGGGTACTGGCCGCTGAGCAGTTCGACGACCCGGCGGTAGTCCTGCTCGCCGAACTGCCGGGAGACGGCCGGGTCGGTGTCGTTGGCGAGGATCTCCAGACCGCTGGGCGCCTGGGAGGTGAACCTCCGGATGTCCATGTACGTGTGCAGGTCGGGCAGCACCGCCAACAGGTCCCGGACCGTGGCGCCGGACTGCCGCTGCACGCGGCGGCCCAGCGTGCCGGAGTCCGGGTCCGCGTCGACCGCGACGACCCGGTCGGCCCGTTCGCGGGCCAGGACCGCGCCGAGTGCGGTCGTGGTCGTGGTCTTGCTGACCCCGCCCTTGAGGCTGATCACCGCGATGCGCCGGCTGCGCCACAGCGGGGTACGGATGGCCTCCGAGAACCCGCCCGGCGCCCGGCGCCGGCCGACGCGGAACCGCTCGCGGGGCGTACGGCGTACCAGGTGTTCGGCCGACAGTTCCGTGGCCTCGGCGAGGCCCATCGGGGCTGCCGGTACTAGGCCTTCGGCCGTTTCGGCGACGGCGGCGGGCGTCGCCGGCGCCGCCGGCACCGCCTCCACGGTTTGGACGACGAGGACGGTCTCTACGACAGCCTCCGCGGGCTCCACGGGCTCCGTGGCCTCCGCAGGCTCGCCGGTCTCCTCGGCCTCTTTGGGCTCGGCGGTCTCCACGGGCTCGTTGGCCTCCACGGCCTCGACAGGCTCGGGGGCAGGGCCGGGCCAGTGGGCCGGGCCGTAGTCGGGGGCGCCCGTCCAGTGGCCGGGGTCGTTCATGTCGTTCCTGTCCACGACGAGCGTCACTTCGCGGTCCCTTTCACTGTCCCGGCCATGCCGGGGCGAGGCCGTGTTGTTCCAGCAGGGGGCGGAAGGCCCGTACGGCGTAGAAGTTCCGGGACTTGACGGTGCCCGGTGGGACCCCGAGGACGGCTGCTGCGTCGACGGTGGTGCGGTCGTTGAGGTGCAGCTCGACGAGTACCTGCCGGTGGTGCGGGGGCAGTTCGGCGAGTACGCCGTGGATGTCGTGGGCGACCAGGATCTCGTCGTACGGATCGTGCGTGGACGGCCGGTCCTCCGGGGTCTCGTCGCCGAGTTCCTTGGCGCGGGCGGCCTGCATCCGGAAGTGGTCGATGGCGATCCGGCGCGCCACGGTGTAGAGCCACGGACGGCCGTGCTCCGGGCCGCGGGTCAACGCCTGCGGGTTCTGCCAGGCGCGAAGGAACGTTTCTTGGAGCATGTCCTCGGCCCTGCCTCGGTCACCGCTGGTCAGGCGGAGCAGGGCGCGCAGCAGGTACGGGGAGTGCAGCCGGTACAGCTCGGCGAGCGTGTCGCGATCCATCGTCGGGCGGCGCGCCGCGCCGTTGCCGTCACCCCGGCCCTCCGCCTTGCACGCGGCCGTGCCGGTCGCGACGGCTGTGCCAGTGCTCGTGTCCGATTCCGCGTCCATGCCTGTGCCTGTGCCTGTGTCCGATTCCGCGTCCGCGCCCACATCCGTCTGCGTGCCCGAGCCCGTGTCCCTGGCGTTCGTGTCGCGGGCCTCGTCCCGGGCGGACCGGTCGGCCGTCAGGTCAGGGTCCGGGTGCGCGCTCTGCCGCTCGTTCACCATCACGGCTGTTCCTCCCGCATCGCACCGCCGGCCTGGTCGTGGGGCCGTACGGCAACCGTCCGACCGCCTTGTTCCGGCGTGTCGGGCTTGACTGGTGTGAGAGTCCCAGCCCCGCCCAACGTCCCACCAACGATTCGCCAACGACCTCCAGCGGCACCCGACGAGCCCGGGCGCGGCCCCCGCCGACATGCCGTCAGAGCGCCTCCGTCGTGTGCTTCCTCTCCGCCGCAGGGGCCTGATACCGGCCCGGCCGCCAGCCGCGTCGGCGCCCTCCCGGCACCACCACGGCGGCACCGGCCACCCCCAGCGCCACGGCCAAGGCCCCCGCCGAGACCAGGTAGGCGGGACCCGCGGCCGACGGTCCGGGGTCCGGCGGCATCGCCACGCCCGTGGCGGTGGCCCTCGTGCCGGAGGGCAGGGACGGTGCCGGGACCTTCTGCTCCTCGGGGAGCACCGCCGTGACGGCGGCCACCGGGTCCACCCCGGCCGGGCCGGACGCGGTGGCCCGCAGCCGGTGGGCGAGCGCCGCGCCGCCGAGGTCCGGCCGGTAGCCGAGCACCAGCGCCGCGGTACCGGCCACCAGGGCGGCGGCGTAACTCGGCCCCGACGCGGTGAACTGGCCCTTGCCGCCCGGGCCCGGTCCCATCACGGCCTCGCCCGGCGCCGTCAGGTCCACCCGGCCCACCGGTGTCAGCCGGGCCGGAGCCCCGCCCGGGGTCGTCGCCGCGACCGACAGCACCTGCGGATGGGCCGCCGGGTACGCCGGGCCCCTGGTGTCCGCGTCGGCGGAGACCGGGGCGATCACGACCGCGCCCTTGGCCACGGCGTACCGTACGGCGCCCGAGAGGGACGGGCTGTCCGAGCCGGCCACGGCCACCACGGCGATGACGCGGGCGCCGCCGTCGGCGGCCACCCGGATCCCGGCGCCCAGCAGATCAGGAGTCGTGTTTCCGCGCCGGTCGGTGACGGGCACGTCGAGGATCCGGGCGCGGGGGGCGATCCCCGAGAACCCCGTACCGGGCGTGCGGGCCGCGGCGATCAGGCCCGCCGTGAAGGTGCCGTGGCCCGCGCAGTCGGTCGCCGGGCCGCCGTCGAACAGGCGGGCCTTCCGGCTGAGCCGGCCGGCCAGCAGCCCGGATGCGTCGTCCACGCCCGAGCCGACCACCGCGACCGTCACCCCCGCGCCCTCGGTCAACGGCCAGATGGTGTCGGGGCGCAGGTGTGCCTGCGGCCACGGCATCCGGGTGACGGTACGGTCCGACGCCTTGAGGCACGCGTCGCCGCCGACGAGCCGTTGCGAGAGCCCGGGCAACGAGGTCGGCTCCGACCCCGACGCCGATCCCGACCCCGACCCCGACGCCGATCCCGACCCCGACCCCGACCCCGATCCCGACTCCGCCGACGGCGTCGTGCCCGGACCCGTGGCGGCCGACGCCAAGGGCATCGCCGTCGCCGCCGTCGCCGCCGGGGTCGCGACCAACACCCCGCACACCAGAGCCGCCGTCACGGCGGCGGCCCGCCCGCCCGGGGTCATGCGGCGCCTTCCGGCACCCGGTCCCACGGGATGTCCTGCGGCAGCAGCAGGCTGAGCTCGGCCAGGTCGTCGATGTCCAGCTTGCTGAGCCGCCCTGCCTGCCGGGTGATCATCGACTCCAGCGTCTGCCGGGCGAAGCGGCCGTTGCCGAAGGTCCGGTCGCGCGGTACAGCGCCGAACATCTCCCCGAGCGCTGCCAGGGTCTCGGGCGGGCACACGTACCCGGCCTTGTCGGCCAGTACCTCCACGATCCGTACCAACTCGTCGTCCGTGTAGTGCTCGAACGACACCGACCGCGAGAACCGGGACGCCAGACCGGGGTTGGAGTCAAGGAAGCCCCGCATCTCGTCGGCGTACCCGGCGACGATGACCACCACCTCGTCGCGGTGGTCCTCCATCAGCTTCATCAGGGTGTCGACGGCCTCCTGGCCGAAGTCGTTGCCCGTGCCGCCGCGCGGGGTCAGCGTGTAGGCCTCGTCGATGAACAGCACGCCACCGCGCGCCTTGTCGAACGCCTCCTTCGTCAACTGGGCGGTGTGGCCGACGAATCGGCCGACCAGATCGGCCCGGGCGGTCTCGATCAACTGCCCGCCCGGCAGGACGCCCAGCTCCGCGAGCAGTTGCCCGTAGAGCCGGGCCACCGTCGTCTTGCCCGTACCGGGCGGGCCCGAGAACACCAGGTGGTGGCTGATGGTGGCGGTGGGCAGCCCGGCCTCCTTGCGCCGGTTGACCTGCTTGATCAGGTTCACCAGGTCCTCGACCTGCTCCTTGGCGGCCGGCAGACCGATCATCCCGCGCAGCTCGTCCAGCAGTTCCGTCTTCCGTTCGGCCGCCGGAGTGCCGGCCGCGGCTGCCGCGGCGGCGGCCGTCGGCCCGACGTCCTCGGGTGTCAGCAGTGCCAGGTCCGCGTTGCCGATCTCCGGCAGGGTGGCCAGGCGGGACGCCTGGCGGTCGACCATCTCCTCGAACACCTTGCGCGCGGCCCGGCCGTTGCCGAAGTCGGCGCCCTTCTGCACGGTCTCGAAGTGCAGCGTCAGCGCCTCACGGGTACCGTCGCCGAGCTGGTAGCCGTGCGAGGCCGCGGACATCGCCACGATCGTCGTCAGCTCGTCGTCCGAGTAGTTCTCGAACTCCACCGTCCGGCTGAAGCGGGACGCGAGACCGGGGTTGGAGTCGAGGAAGCCCTGCATCTGCTCCGAGTAGCCGGCCACGATGACCACCACCTCGTCGCGGTGGTCCTCCATCAGCTTGACCAGCGTGTCGATGGCCTCCCGGCCGAAGTCCGGGCCCGTGCCGCCGCTGCCCTGCGAGAGCGTGTACGCCTCGTCGATGAACAGCACGCCGCCCAGCGCCCGTTGGAAGACCTCGGTGGTCTTGATCGCCGTACCGCCGATGATCGACGCCACCAGGTCCGCGCGCGCCACCTCGACCAGGTGGCCCGACGGCAGGACGTCCAACTCGGCGAGGATCGAGCCGTAGAGCCGGGCCACCGTCGTCTTACCGGTACCGGGCGGCCCCGCGAAGATCAGATGGCGGCTCATCGGCAGGGCGGGCATGCCGGCCAACTCGCGCCGCCGCGCCAGCTTGTTGAGATTGACCAGGGTGTCGACCTGATCCTTCACCCCGTCCAGACCGACGAGCGTCTGCAGGGCCTCCAACGGGCCCTTCGGCTGGGCCGGGCCCGAGCGGGCCCCCGGCTCCGCCGCCCCGACCGCCCCCGACTCCTCGTCGGCGAGACCTCGTTCGGCCCCCTCACCTCCCTCGGGGCCGTCCGTGGCGGACCGGTCGCCCGGGCGGGAGCCGCCGCCGGAGGTCCCGGCGCCGAGCTCGCCGTGCGCGTCCGGGTACCCGTTCTCCACGCTGGTGAGGTTCTCGACCGCAAGGCGCGTCGAGGGCTTCGACTGGCGCAGCCCCGAGCCCCGGTTGCCGGAGACCGCGCAGTCGTGCACCCGTACCGCTTCGGTGGAGTCGATCCGGATGCCGTCGGCCGTGTTGTCGACGGCCTCGCACCGGGTCAGAGTCGCTCGCCCGCCCGCCGCGACCTGGAAGCCGTGCCGCCGGGAGGACCGGGCCCGGGTACGGGTCGCGGTCAGCTCACCACCCGCCTCGACCAGCACCCCCTCCTGCGGCGACTCGGCCACGTCGCAGTCCCGAAGCGTGGCCACACCGCCGTCGCCGATCGTGATCGCGGCCGCGCCCGTGTCCCGAACCGCCGTGTTGCCGACGTACGCGTTGCCGCCGTCGGCGATCCGGACGCCGGCCTGTCCGGTGCCGTAGATCTCCGAACCCTCCAGCCGGCCCCGCCCGTCGCGGGTCACCTCCACACCGAACCCGCGTACGTCGGACACCGTCACGCGCCGCAGCATCGGGTTCGCGCCCTCCGCGACGCGCACCCCAGTCCCGCTGCAGTCCCGGACCTCAAGGCGGTCGAAGTCCGGCGAGCTGTCCCCGGTCAGCTGGACCCCCGCCTCCTTGGCGTCGCGGACCGAGCACCTGCTGAACGAAGGACCCGAACTCTCCTCCACCCAGATGCCGTTGGCTTCCGCCGCGCTGACCTCGCACTCCTCGAAGGTGCCCCGGGACCGGCCGGTGACGTGGATGCCGTTGCCCTTCGTACGGGAGGTCCGGCACCGCCGCAGCACCGGATCGGTCCCCTCGGCGAGCGCGATGCCGTGCACCTTCGTGCCGGTCACCGAACACTCCTCAAGCACCACCCGGTCCGCCGAGCTGATGTACACGCCCAGCAGGCAGTCCCGTACGGACGTCCGCACCACTCGGGTGGCGCAGTTCTGCTCCAGGGCGATCGCGGGCTTGTCGGTGGCGGAGATCTCGCAGTCCTCGATCACCCCCCGGCCCTCGCCGTTGGCGACCACGCCGTTGCCGCGGGCGTCGCGCAGCACACAGTTGCGGAACGTCGGATTGGCGCGCTCCCCGATGACCACGGCCGAGGTGCCCAGGTGCTCCACGATGGAGTCCTCGATCACGCTGGTGCCCGTGGAGGTCTCCACGATGCCCGCCCCGCCGGGATTGGTCACCCGGCAGCCGCGCATCGCCAGCGAGCCCTGCTGCCGGGTGAGCACGGCCGTCCAGGCGTTGCCCACCACCTCGCAGTCCTGGAGCGCCGCCTGACCGCGCGGCACGTCCACCGCGGGCAGTTCCTCGTCCTGGCCCTGCAGGACGAGACCGGTCAACTGCACGGCTTCGGCCACCACCTGGACCACCGTGCCCTTGCGCGGGACCACCCGTACGGTGCCCTGCGGGTCCTCTGCGGTGATCGTCACCACCTTGGTGATCACGAGGTTCTCCTCGTACCGGCCCGCCCGCACCGAGATCACCGCCCCGCTGCGCGCCGCCTCCAGCGCCGCTCCAATCGTGCGGAACGGGCCGTTCGGCCCGCCGGAGCCGGACGGGCCGCCGCCGCTCTGCGCCTCTTGCGCGCACACGGTCAGCACATGGCGCGACATGGCTGGTGGTTCCCTTCGTCGTGGGCCGGTGGTGGTGGTTCGGGGCGGTCCGGTCAGGGGCAGTCCGGTTCGGGGCGGTTCAGGAGGAGGTGCACTGGACGCGCACGGCGTCGCCCCCGTGATGGGCGTACGTCTTGGTCGACCCCGACCAGTCCTGGCCCCGGTCGTGCAGCTTCACGGCCAGCCGGCCGCCGGTGATCCGGAACGTGCCCGCGCCGACCCAACGGCCCAGCTGGGAGGGCTGGTTCACGGTGAACGAGCCGAGGAAGGGGCTGCTGCCCGAGTCACCGGCGTGCACGGTGTAGTACGACGGCTTCCCGCCGACCGCCTTGATGTCGCTGTTGTTCGGAATGTGTACGGAGACCTGGCAGGTGCCGGTGGTGACGGCGCCGGTGCGGAAGGTCCACAGCATGGAGTTCTTCGCGTCCGAGCCGTTGTGGCCGGACATCGGCATGGCGAAGAAGTCGCCGTTGCAGCCGCTGCTGCCGTAGCCGCCGGTTCCGAACTGCTTCCAGCCCTCCTTGCCGTCGGTGTACCAGCCGCGGCGGCTGAAGCCGGTGCCCGCGCCGGTGCACCCCGGGCCGGCCACGGCGGTGTACTCCTTCTTGGGCGGGGCCGAGGGGGCCGTCGTACGCGGGTCGGAGGCCGGCTGCTGCTTGTTCTGGCCGGGCGCGGTGGTGGGGGATCCGGCCGGGCCGGAGCCCTGCCCGGTGGCGGGTGCGTTACGGGGGCCGGCAGCCGGGCTGCCGCTGGGGCTGCCGCCCTTGCCGGTGCCGGTGCCGGTGTTGGTCACGGGGGTGTTCGAGTTGGAGGTGCCCTTGGTCGGAGCGGCGGCCGCGCCCGGGGCGGCGACACCGGGCAGTAGCGACCCCTTGTCCGGCGCGTCGGCCCCCGGTACGAAGCCGTCGGGGGCGCCGTCGGGCTGGTTGAAGCCCGTGGGCCGGGGCGGGACGCGGCTGGGGGTGGAGTCGCCGCCGAGCTGGGAGAGCAGCAGGGGCAGGCCCATGAGCACCACGCCCGAGGTGGCCGCCGCCGCGATCATCGGCTTCGAGATCCGCCGCGTCGGGCGCGGGGGCGAGGGCGTGGCGGGGGCCGCGACGGCTGCGGCGGCCAGGGTGTCGGCGGCCGCTTCCTGGGCCGCTTCCTGGGCCGTCTCCTCGGAAGCTGCTGAGGGCTCGGCCGCTTGGTCCGGCTGTCCGGACAGGGTGGCTTCGGGGACCGCCGCTACGGCCCCGGCGACCGGAGCGGTCGCGGGCTCGGGCTCGGGATTGGCCTCGGCATCGGGCTCGGGATCGGGGTGCGCCGCTTCGGAAGCCGAGGGTTCCGGGGCGGGCGCGGGCGCGGGTACGGGCAGGGGTGGGCTCGCCGGGCCGGTGGCCGTCGCCGGCTCCTCGCCGGCCGCCTGCCAGGCGACCGCAGGCAGGGCGATGGCCGCCGGCGCCCCGCCGGCGGTCCCGTGCCGCTGTTCGTTGTTGTCCACCGTGTTTCCCCTCGGTCTGCGCGGTACTCCCGCAACCGGTTCGAACGGACCGGCACCGGCCCGTGGTTCAGCGGGGCCGGTCAGCTCAGCACGTGAACCGTTTCGCCCTCCGGCGCCGGGGTGAGCACGAAGGCGACGGCCCGCTCGACGGCCTCCTGGTCCAGCGGCCCCGGGATCACGTAGTCCGGGCCGCTCAGGTGCGCGAGGAGGCCCGGCTCCGGTGCGAGGGCGTACTGCTCCAGGTAGTACGTGACCGTGTCCGTCCATACCCAGGTGCCGTCCGTCCGGAAGTTCATCGGCACCTCCGAGCGCCGCTCGGGGTTCAGTACGTCGTCCATCAGCACCGGAGTCACCAGCACGGGCGTGCCCGCGTTGAGGCGCTCGACGAGCAGGCCCAGCAGCTCCGGGTCCTCGACCGCCGGGTGGTCGACGGCGAAGCCGGGCCCGGTCTCCGGGTCCACGTGGTCGAAGACGGCGGCGAGCCGGAACTCCGGGGCGGTCGGGTCGGTCATGGCGAGGTCCTGTCCTTGGGGGCCGGGGCGGACGGCCCGGCGGTCGTACGCTCCCGGGAGAACGTACGGACCGCCGGGCGCGGTTCAGAGGGACCAGTCGACGGTGGGCAGGGTGAGGGAAGAGCCCGGGGCGAGGTGGAGGTACCAGTCCTCGTCCGAGGTGCCGTACTCGTCCCCGGTGGAGTCGGCCAGCGCGCGGACCGCGGCGGCGAGGGCGGCTGCCTCGGCTTGTTCAAGCCGGGCCCGCTCCGCCGGATCGCTGTCCGTAGCGGCGAGCTCCGTGCGCGCCTGGTGGAGGTCGGCCAGGGCCCGGGCCAGCTCCGTACGGCCGGAGTCCGGCTCGAGCTGGCGCAACTGCTGGACGATCGTGGGTAGTTGGTCGCCGTAGTGCCGAAGGTTGGTCTCCACCGCCTCGCGCATGTCCGCCTCCCGCTGGTTGGCGCGGGAATCGTTGCGCAGCGTGAGGTGGTGGCCCTGGGGGCTGCCGACCAGGACGACGGGTCCGGTGGCATCGGACCCGCTGCCCTCGACGGTGACCTGGCGGAGGGTGTGCTCGCCGCCGGGCCCGCCGAAGCGGACGTACGACGTGTCGTCCACCGTCAGCCGGAACGTGCGGCCGGCCGCGGCCAGGCCGGCCTGGGCCTCCTGGACGACCTGCGGGGTGGCGTAGAACTCCCGGGACCGGCCGTCGTGCTGGGGCAGGGCGAAGCCGTTGTCGCCCGACACGGTGAGCGTGGGTCGGTCCACCGTGTGCACGGGCCTGACGGGCCGGTAGACCGGGAAGGACGCGGCGTCCTTGGGCAGGCCGCCGTTCAGCACGAGCTCGTACGGGTCCACGTCCGCGGACGGCTCGATGTGCACCGTCGGCTCCCGGAAGCGGGGCGGGTTGGTTCCGCCCCGCTCGTACCGGCTCACGTCGTACGGCATGACCGGCGGCGCGGGCGGTGCGGGGACCGACACGGCCGCGCCCGCCGGCGGCTCCGGCTGGACGTCGCCGTCGGGCGAGGTCACGGAGACGGTCGGGACGGACGCCTGGGTCGCCACGGTGGCGTTCTCCGTGCCCGGTTCCACCGGGGTGGTGACCGACGGATCGCCGGAGTCCCCGCCCGAGTTCGCGCGGTCGGAGTTCTCCGGCGTGACGACGAGCGTCGGGCCGGGGACCTGGACGTCGTCGGGCGCCGGGACCGGGCTAGCCGGGTCCCCGGTCTCCGCGGGCGGACCCATCGGGGTCGGATCCGGCGGGATGGCGGGGGCGGGGGCCACGTCGGCTTGGACGCCGGTCACCGGGTCCAGCTCCACCACAACGGTGGCGTCCAAACCCGTCTCGGAGGAGACGACGGGCGCCACCGAGGGAGCCGCCGGGGTCGGCGGAACCCCCGTGGTTGTCGGAGCCGTCGGGGCGCCCGGGGTTGCCAGAGTCAGCGGGTTCGCCGCAGTCGCCGGAGTCGCGGGGGCTCCCGTGTCCGTCGGGGTCTCGGGGGCCGCCGGAGCCTGCGGGGTTGTCGGGTTAGTAGGTGGTACCGGAACCAGCGGGTTCGCCCTTGCTGTCGGGGTCGTGGGCGCTCCCGAATCCGTCGGGGCGCCCGGGACCGCTGGCGCACCCGGCGTCGTTGGGGCCACCGGGGCCACCGGGGCCACCGGAGCCACCGGAGCCACCGGAAGGTTCGGAGCGTCCGGGAGCGTCGGGGCGGTCGTGGTCGTTGGCGCCGTCAGGGCCTCGGGGGCTACCGGCGCCTCTGGGGTTGTCGGGGTACTAAGTGCTGCCGACGTCAGCGGGTTCGCCGCAGACGTCGGGGTCGTTGGCGCCACCGGAGTCGCAGTATCCGCCGGAGTCGTCGGAACGTCCGGAGTCGGCTGAGTCGGCTGAGACAGCGGAGTCGCCGGGGCCCTCGGGGCCACGGGAGTCGCCGGGTTCCCGATCCTCCCCGGTATCGTCGGAGTCACCGGAGCTGCCAGATCCGCCGAGGTCGCCAGAGTCGTCGGGACCTCCGGAGCCGCCAGGTTTCCGGTCGTCCCCGGGGTCGTTGGAGCGTCCGTAGCCCCCGCAGTCGTTGAGGCCACCGAAGCCACCGAAGCCACCGAAGCCACCGCTTCCGCCGAGGTCGCCGGAGCCTCCGGGGGAGTCGGAATCCCCGTATCCGCCGGGGGTGTCGGGGTGTCCGGGGTTGCCGGCACCTGTGGTGCCCCCGGAGTCCCCAGGGCTCCCGCCGTCCCCGGGGCCACCGAAGCCGCCGCTTCCGCCGGGGTCGTCGGAGCGTCCGCGGTCGCCGAAGCCGCCGTATCCGACGGAGTCGCCGGCGTCCGCGTCGCTCCCTGGGCCACCGGAGCCGCCGCCGTCCCCGACGCCCCCTGGCCCACCGGGGCCTCCGGAGCCGCCGGACTCGCCAAGCCCACGACAGTCGGCTTCGGGCCGAACAACCCCGCGTGGGACGTCGTCAACTCGTCCACGAACGACTCGTGGATCAGGCCGATCAGGCCGCCGTCGGCCTTGACCTCGGCCGTGGTGCCGTCGCTTCCTGTGAGTACCCAGGTCACGTCGGCCTCGTAGTAGTGCTGGACGCCCTTCTTCTTCTCCCGTTCGTCGACCGTCTCGCCCTGCGACGCGCTGCCGTTTCCGCCCCACTCGCCGCCGAACGACACCGGCGCGCTCGTGTTCGCCGGGCCGCTGCCGAAGTCCGGGGTGACCGAACCCGACCACGCTCCCGAGTTCTTCTCCCGTTCCCTCTCCTTCTCCCGTTCCACGACGCCGGTGTCGATCCCGGTGTCGAACTCCGCCGACGTCAGGTGCCGGGTCCGGTGCACCACCAGACGTACGGTGACCTTCTTGCCGTCGGCCACCGGCACCGGGTAGCCGTCGCCCAGCAGCGTGCCGATGTTGGCCCGTAGGTTCCGCTCCGTCGTCAGTACGTCCGTCCGCAGACCCGCCAGGGTGGTCGGGGCGAGGTCCCGTCGGCGTGGCGGCGTCGTGTCGTCCGCGGCCACCCGGTGCGGGAGCGAAGCCGCCGCCGACAGCCACGGCAGCACCCGGTCCAACCCGGGCATCCCTAGCGCCTGTACGGCCGGCGCCAGGGACTTGGTCAGCTTCTGGATCGGGTCGGGGAGCGGCGTCGGCCCGTTGGGGCGGACGTGACCGGACACGGGTACGGGTGGGGTGTGCGTGCCTGGGCCCTCCTGTGTCAGGTGGTCCGGGACCAGCAGGCGGACCTGGCCGCCCGGGACGTCTAGCGTCCGCTTCGGCTTGTGGCCCGAGGGGACAAGGGCGTCCCACTGGGCACCCCACTGGTCCGTGAACCACCGGCCGGCCCGGCCGTCCGTGGCCCAGTCGATCAGCTGCGCCGGGGCGGTCAGCGCCGTGCCCGCGAGCCGTACCAGCTGGTGAGGCTCGCCGGCGTCGAAGACCTCCACCCGGTACCGCACCGGGTGCGAGAACTCCTGCGCCTGCCCGGTGACTTCCAGACCGTGCTGGTCCTTCACGTTCGTGGTCTCGGTCGCGGTCCGCCCCGAGGTGGACTCCAGGCCGCCGCCGACCTTCACGCCACCGCGCGGCCCGCTCGCGCCGGCGCTCCCCTTGAACGCCACGCTGGCCTGCCCGCCGATCTTGTCGGAGGTGCCCTTGGAGGATCCGAGCGAGGTGGTGGCCGAGTCGCCCACGGCCATGATGACGTCGCCCCGGGGGCGTTCGTACGTGGCCTCGCCCACGTCTGCGGTGGCCCGGATGCCGATCAGGCGCGTACCGCCGCCCGGCAACTGGAGCTTGAGCAGCTGGCGCAACGACGTCGTGCTGAGGCCGGCGAAGTTGGCCCGCAGCGACTCCTTGGAGAACACGGCGGCGAGGGCCCGGTTCAGCTCCGTCGGGGTGTCGCGCAGGGCGTCCGGGATCACCTTCAGCTCGTGCAGCGTCTTCTTGATCGTGGGCAGCATCTGGTCCGCGTCCAGCTTCTCCACGTGGGAGACGGCGTTCGCCAGATGGGCGTTGACGTACGAGCGCTCGGGGTGGGGTCCCGCGCCCGGGTTCGGGCCCGCCTCCGCGGGCAGCGGCAGTCCCAGGTCGCGCGCCTGCTGGTCCGGTACGGCCAGCTCCACGCCGCCGGTCACCTTCGCGTACAGGGTCGCCGTGTCGGAGACCGCCTTGAACTTCCCGGCGGGCACCCAGGTGTGATGGGTGATCTCGAAGTGGGCGTCGGCGCGGAAGCGGTGGCTCGTGCCCTGGTACGTCAGCGTGGACGACATGGTGCTGTTCGAGACCCGGGTGGACACGTCCGTGAACGTACGGGTGCCCTCCACCGAGCCGCCGGCGATGAAGGTCGCACCACCGGTGTTGTCGCCGTTGAGGTTGGCGGTGACACCCGCGCTGAACGTGCCGCCGATGTTGCGCGAGGAGGTGTCCGCCACGCTCGCCTTGGTGCCGGTCTCCGTGCTGTGCGACAGGCTCGTCTCCGTACCCGTCGTCTCGTGCTCCGGGCCCGCCAACTTCAGCTTGACCACGAGGGCCTGCGGATGCCCGGCCGGGTTCGGCGGGAGCGGGAACACCGCGCCCTCCGGTCCTGTGAGCTGTTCGAACTCGGACCGCAGGAAGTTGGGGGAGAAGATCTCCTCCAGTTCCGGGGTCAGGCCACGGCGCAGCGCGCCGACCGTGTCGCCCGAGCGCTCGCCGAACGCGGTGTCGAGGTCGGTCGGCGGGGTGCCGCCGCCGCGCTCGGCCACGAACGCGGCCGCGGCCGCAGCGAGTTCCTTGGTGCCGAGGAACTCCGGGTGCAGACCGCCGAGTCCGGAGGACGGCAGGACGGACTCCGCGGTCTGGCCCGGGCCGTCGCCGACCCAGCCCGGCTCGTCCGGGCCCCCGAAGACCGTCGTGGTGCCCACGGTCACCAACCGCGCAGGGTCGTGCGGGGAGGTCGCCAGGTGCTCGTTGCTCACGCGCACCACGGCGGAGGTGCCGTCCCCGCCGAACTCCAGGGACGTCCCGGACACGAGGGTGCCGCCGCCGTCGTGCACGGTGGCGGTCAGGCGGTGGACGGCGGCGTACGTGAACGAGGTGTGCGTACCGGTGGACTCCTCGCCGTGGGACGACTTGACCGTGGAGCTCACGGACTCCTTGACGTTGGAGAGCGACGCGCCGCCCGTGACCTTGACCCCGGGCACCTCGACGCGGACCCCGCCGCCCGTGCCGATCCGCAGGGTGGCGCCCCCGCTGACCGAGAACGAGACCTGGTCGCTCTGGCCGACTCCGTAATTGGTGCTGCGCTGCGCGGAGCGGCCCAGCGTGACGTCGCTCTCCTCGGACGTCTCCCGCAGTTCCTTGAGGTCGGTGCGCAGGTGCAGCCGGATCTCGTGGCTGCCCGCCTTGAGGGTGACCGGCACCCCCGAACCCATCAGCTTGGAGAAGCGCGCTCGCATGCCCGGAGTACCGAAGGCGGCCGCGAGATCCCGCTGGAACTGGCCGTACTCCTCCTCGCCGAGCTGCCTCTTCAGGCCGGCCGCCGTCAGGTGCGCGTCCAGCCAGTCGCGCGCCGCGGGCAGCACCTTCTCCGCCCCGGGCAGCTCCCCGACCAGGCCGGGGCCGAGGCCCTTGCGCGAGGCCAGGGACAGCGGTTCACGGGGGTCGAGGGTGAACTCGCGCGGTGGGAAGGGGCCGAGGAGGGCGCCGTTGCCGTCGACCACCATGAGGTACGTCGCCGGCGGCTCCGGACGGGCCGCGGCCGAACTCTCCGGCTGGGACGGAGCTTCGCGCGTACCCGTCACGTCCAGCAGACGGACCCGGCCGTCGTCCCGGAACGAGTCCGCGAGCTCCTGCGCCTGCGCCCACTCGGGACTGATCTGCAACTCGACCGGGCCGTACCGGGTGGCGAAGTCCTCCAGTTCGGCCACGCCGCGCTCCTGCATCCGCGGCGGCTCGTGCGAGCGGGAGAACTGCGCCGGGGGCGTCTGGGCGGTGGCGGCGGCGAGGTTCAAGGTCGCCTGCTCCACCCCGTGGCGCCAGGTGCCGGGCACCTCGATCGTGCCGTCGGCGGTGATGTCGGTGACCACCACCGTGCGGTGCCGACCGGGCACGGCCTGCGGGGAGACCTGCGGATGACCGGTCAGGTCCTGCAAGTCCGCCGCCGCCTCCGGGTGGTCGAGGACGAACTGCGGGTCCGGTACGACCACCAGCGAGATCTCGGAGTGCGCGCCGAGGAACGCGGTGAGCTCGGCGAGGCCTCCCTCGTGCGCCTTGGACATGGGGCCGAACAGCCCCGTGAAGTCCGTGGTACCGAGGCGCTGGGCCGCGGTGATGGTGCCCTGGTCGTCCGCGAAGTAGCGGAAGAACGGCCCGTGGGCGTCGTCCGGGGACGGCTGCGGGCCCTGGAAGGAGTAGGAGTCGGCGTCGTCGACCAGGGTCACGTGGGGGTGGGCCCGCAGCCGGTCCCAGGCATCCGTCCGGGGTACGCCGCCTCGCGGGACGGCGATCTCGATCGGCTGCCGTCTCACGATCCTGAGCAGGCCCTCGGCGCTGGGCATCCCGCCGCTGGGGAAGGGGCGCCGTACGCCTACGTCGAAGTTGGCGGCCGGCTCCTGGCGGGCGATGCGCAGCAGCCCGCGGATGGCCTGCGTCGCGGCCCGGAAGCGGGACACCGGCGTGGGGGCAGGAGCAGGAGCAGGAGCAGGGGCAGGAGCAGGCACCGGGCCGGGGACTGGCTGCGGGGGCACCGGAGGTGCCTGGACGGACGTGGCCGCCGGGTCCGAGGGTGCGGGCCCCAGCATGAGCTCCTCGAACCGGGACGACTGCGACGTCGGTACACCCACGGCCAGGACGAGCCGGGACTCGAAGGGCGGGATCGGGTTCTTCGACAGGGAGGTGAACTCCACGCGGAAGTCCGCCTCCGCCCGGTAGTCGGCCTGCTTCTCGCTCGCGAACTTCAGCTTCTGCTTGCTCTTGTCCGAGCCGCCGGCGTCCAGGTTGTGGGCGCGGGCGGTGTTCACCGCGAAGTCCACGCTCGGCACGACCAGGTACGGGCTGAGCGAGATCACGGCCGAGGTGCTGACGGTCACGCCCGCCTTGCCGCTGTGCTTACCGCTCGCCTTCACACCGAAGGAGTCCGCGAAGTCCTCGCGCACCCGCAGCTTGCCGCCGGTGTCACCCTTGCGTTCGAGGCTGGTCAGCCGGGCGCCGACCTGGAAGTGGCCGGCCAGCGAGCGGCTGCCGGGGCGGGCGTCGGCGGTGAACACCTTGGACGTCCAACTGCCGCTGGTCCACCACTGGTTGCTGTCCTTGAGCGTCTTCTCGTTGAGGAGGTCCTCGGTGACCTCGTTGAGGAACTTCGCGGCCACCTGCGGCGCCACCTTCGCCGCCGCCAGGTGGTCGGCGAGATCGGCCACGAGCTGCTTCGACGCGACCGCGTTGACCGTGGAGAGCACCGCTTTCAGGCCGTTCGGGTTCACCACGGGCCGGGGACCGGTCCAGGCCGTCCCGGTCACCGGTACGGAAGCCTCCGGGAAGGCCATGCGCAGCCGGTCCTGAGCGCGCAGGACGACGGGGGCCTTGCCCTCGACGCGTACGGTGACGTCCACGTCCCCGTTGAACTCGACCATCTCCTTGATCACGGTCCGGCCGGCCCCCTGGGTGTCCACCGTGGCCGTCCGGGACGTGCCGGTCGTGGTGCCCGCCGTCACCTTGACGGACGGGGTCACCCCGGTCAGGGCGCCGGCGTCAAGGAGCTTCACGGCGTAGTCCGCCGTGGCGGCGACCGAAAGGTTGCCGCCCGAGGTCACCGTGCGGTTGCTCACGGGCTGGTTGCGCGAGGCGAAGCCCGCCAACTCCTCCTTCGGCTGCGGTCCGTGGTGGTTCAGGTTCTCCGGCCAGGCGGTGAGGGTCACCCGCTTGCCGTTGGCCCGGAAGACCAGGCCGTTCTCGAGGAACCGCTGCCAGGCCTTCGGGTCGTCGCCGGTGACCATGGGGCCGAGCCGGTGCATGATCTTCGTGACGGTCCTGGCGTCCAGGCCGCGCTCGCCCAGCGAACGCTCGGCCGAGGCCAGCCACGCCTTCTTGTCGGCGTCGGCCCAGGGGTGCACGGACGTCACGTACCCGTCGCCGAGCGCCCCGTCCGCGACGTGCCAGGGGACCTGGGGGATGGGGTCGGTGGCGGGTGGGGTGACGACGATGACCGGCGGGGCCGCGGCCTGGGGAGCGGCGACCGGCGGCGGTTGCGAGGAGGAGCCCTCGCCGTTGTCGTTCCCGCCGAACGGCACCGCGTCCGGAAGGGGGCCGTCGTCCGGAAGGGGTTCGGTGTCGGTGGGCCCGGAGGTGACGTAGCCGTGCGGGGCCGGGACGGTGACCGGTACGGCGTCGGCGGGCAGGGTGCCGTCCGGCGGCATGTGGGCGTCGAGGGCCTCGGCCTCGACCACGGCTCCCTCCCCGACGGGGAGGGACAGCCGGACCCAGTGGTCCGGTTCGAGCCGGGGCCTGCCACTGGCGTCCCAGCCGACCTTGTGCGCGGCGACGGTGTGCCCGGGTCCGGTGGGATCGGTGGTGAACGGCCCGGTCACCTGCGGTACGAACCACAGCGTGGACTGCGGCGCGAGGGCGGTCAGCGGCAGCTCGGGGAGCAGGGCGCGCAGTTCCCGCAGGGTGTTCGCGGCGTACGACCGGTCCAGGCCGCGGCCGAGGTCGCAGGCGGCGAACTGCAGCGGCTTGGCGGTGTCCCAGACGCCGCTCCCGGCGAGGCGGGACAGGACGGCGGCGAGCTCGGCGGGGGAGACCCGTCGGCCGCGCCAGGTGGGCGCGCCGTCGGTGCCGACGACATGACTGGCCAGGGTGAAGAACCGGTCGTCGCGCGGGAACCGGCCGATGGTGTCCCGGAGCTTGCCCGCCTCGGCGGGATCGGTGCCCGGATCGATGAGGTGGTGGGTCTCGTTCTCCTGCCGGGACCGGGTGATCGCCTCGGCGATCTCGTCGATCCGGCGGGCCTGGTCGGCCGGCGATCCGTCCGGCGGAGTGGCCGCGCCGGCCTCGTCGGCCCCGCCCTCAGCCCCGAACTGTTGGCTGCCGGACATGCCCGTCAGTGCGTCGCCACTCGGAGACCCGCCCTCGGACCCGGAGGTCGTGTGCACCGTGAAGTAGCCGTCCTCCCCGAGGCCGAGGCCAAGGCCAAGGCCGAGATCGGGACCCGACCCCACGCCGGGAGTCCGGTCGTTCGTCGCGACCTCGTCCAGGAGCCACATGTCGCCGAGGATGTCGTCGACGTCGAGCTGTTCCCGCTTCTTCCTGCCGCCCGTGACCACGGTGGGGTCGAGGTTGCGGACCACGGACTTCAGCTCGTCCTCGCCGATGCTCCTGAACTTCTCCCGGATGACCTCCGGCGAGGCGAACATCTCCGCCAACTGCCGGTACATCTGCTCGTAGTGGTTCTGGAACGCGAACCGCAGCGGCCGTTCGAGTTCACCCGACTGGGTCTCGGCCAGCTTCGGTCCGGGGCCGAGGGGGTACGGGCTCTTGGCGGGCCCCTGCTGGTCGCCGGGAGGCAGGAAGCTCTTGTTGAACGTCGCCTTGCCCCGGGTCGCCCTGGCGTCGAGCTTCTCGTCCCCCGGCCGGCGCTCTCCGGCGCTGGTCGCGCGAGACTCGCCGGACTCGCCGGATTCCTTGGACTCCTCCGACTCCTTGGAGCGCTCGGAGACGATCGACGCGCCGTCGGCGTCGTCGGGAACGGGCAGCGCGTTCCTCCGCGCCAGCTCCCCGACACCCTTGGGGACATCGCCGTACGGGGTCCAGGGCAGGTCGCGCCGGCGGATGAACTGGGTGTAGTTCGTGTACGAGGAATAGTCGGCCAGGTAGTACTGGTGGAACTCGTGGAAGAGCTTCGCGATCACCTCGGTGTCGGCGTCCGTCAGCTCGACGACGCCGCGCCGGGTGCCGTCGTGGACGAACGCCGGCTTGCCGGTCAGCTTCAGCGCGGCCTTCGCGAGCCACAGGAACGTGGCGTCCCGGTTGGCCTCCTCCGTACCGCTGTGCATGGTGCGGTAGTAGAAGCCGAAGGGGTCGGAGTCGACCATCATGACCGCGGCCTCGAACCCGCGCCTGGCCTCGTCCGAATCGCCCCACAGATAGCGGTACCGCTTCATCAGCTCGACGGCGCCGCGGTGTTCGGGCTCGGCGTCGTGCTTCGCCTTCTCCTTGCCGTACATGACCTTCGAGTTCAGCTTCTCGATGTCGTGGAAGAGGATCGCCTTGACGACCGCGTCGACCGGGACCACGCGGTGGTCTGCGTCGGCGTCGACGGAGGCGAGCTTGAGGTACTGGCCCACGACCATCTGCGCGTGCTCGAAGAAGCTGTACCGCTCGCTGGTGGCACAGATCTGGCCGTACAGGATCGACAGTTCGGGGTAGTCCCGCATCAAGCGGTCGATCATCCGGTACGGTGGCGCGCCGTTGCGCCACAGCTCGGTGATCTTCTCGCCCGCCCGGATCTGGAGCTGGACGTTGTCGGCGTGCTGGTGACGCATGTCGTGGAAGTCGTGAGGCACCGGAGCATCCGTCAGGTTCCGGTCGGCGGACACCTCTTCGGCCTGCCGGGCCAGCAGATGGGCGATCTCCGCGTGCGACGCCCACGACAGGACCGTCTCCGTCATGAAGCGGTCCACGGACTCCTTGTCGTGCTCCGGGCTCTCGATGTCGTGGTCGAGGATCCG
The DNA here is from genome assembly GCF_042718575.1 of Streptomyces sp. NPDC058579. Classification (NCBI taxonomy): domain Bacteria; kingdom Bacillati; phylum Actinomycetota; class Actinomycetes; order Kitasatosporales; family Streptomycetaceae; genus Streptomyces; species Streptomyces sp. NPDC058579. The sequence goes on along the minus strand of NZ_JBHXPI010000017.1, from coordinate 65,375 downwards.
CAGGTCGGCGGCGAGGGTGTCGTCGTCCGCGAACTGTTCGGCGTGCTCCCGCAGGAAGGTCTTCAGCTGGTCGAGTCGCTTGTCGAACTTGCCCACCGTCTCCTCAAGCAGGGGATGCGGCATGCGTGCGGAGGGCTCCTGCTGGAAGTGCTGCCAGGTCACGTAGTGCTGGCGCAGCTCGGTGGAGATCTTCTTGAGCTGGTCGGGGTTGTTGCGGTGCCTGCCGCCGTCCAGCCACGGGTTGTACCGGGGGAGCAGTTGGCGGCTCTCGACGTCCGGGATGTCGAGCCGGCGGCGCAGCTCGTTCACGTGCACGACACGGCCGTGCTTGGAGTACTGCGCGTCCGGGGCGTCCTGGCTCGCGCCGTCCGGGTGCTGGTAGTAGGTGATCAGCGATTCCGGCAGGATGCTCGCGCGCAGCAGGGCGAGGTGCTCGCCGCGGATTCCGAACTGGTTGCGGTCGCCCGGCTGGTCGGTGTTGATGGTGCGGCCTGTCAGCGGGGTCGGGCCCCCCTCGACCGGCGTCGGGGCCGATCCATCGGTCTGCGCGCGGTACTTCTCGGCGTACGCCTCCTTGTCCCGGGCGATGCCGGGTTCGGGCACGCCGTCGTGGGACGCGTAGCCGCGGAAGACGTCACCGGGCGCGTTGGCGTCCTGCTCCGGGACGGCGGTCGAGGTGATCCGGTGGAAGACGTCCATCGGGACGAGATAGGACCTGATCAGCGGCTTGTTGACGCCCGGGTTCTCCGCCCCGTACTTCATCGCCCAGGCGATCGCCCGTCCCGGAGTGCCGACACTGGTCCAGATGAGGGAGTCGTTCACCCCGCCGGTGCTCAGGACGACCTTGCCGGTGACGGGGTCCTGCTGGATGTCCTTGTACGCCGCGGAGACGGCCCGCCCGGGGGTGTGCGGGTCGACGGTCAGCGCCGTCTCGTTGGTCACCGCCGTGTAGAAGCGCGCGAACGGCTTCCCGTCGACCATCTCCACCTCGACCTCGCCGCGGTGGATGTACTTCGGCCCCCGGAAGACGTACTTCTGCTGGGCGGCGTCGTACACCAGCGTCGAGTCCAGCGGACGGTTCGGGCCCGGGTAGACGACACCGGGAAGGCCGATGACCGGTGTGTCCCCCTGTGGGGGCAGGGACGGGCCCTGGCTGGAACCGGCGAGGGCCCGGACGTTCACCTCGCGCAGGGTGACCTTGGTCCGGCCGGACTCCACGCGCTCCAGCGAGACGACCTCGAACCGGGCGTCGGGCGCGAAGACCACCCGGTCCTCGCCGAGGAACCTGCGGGCGTCACGGGCGCTCAGCGGGAGCACCTCGAAGACCACGTTGTGCAGGGCGCCGGACCGGTGCTCCGTCGCGGGCCGCCACTTCGCATCCTGCCCGATCAGCTCGCGCAGCGGCAGCGCGCTGTGCTCGGCGCCCCGGTTGTCCGCCTGCTGCCGGAACGACCGCAGCTCCGCCAGGTTGAGCAGGGCGCTGCTGCGCACGGGCAGCTGGAAGCGGGGCAGCGCTTCCTGGCCCTTCTTGACCGCCGCCGTGGTCGGGTGGTGGGGGTCGGCGGTCTCTTCGAGCAGGCTCTCGTTGCCCTTGGCGTGGCCGATCGCCATCGCCAGGTCCGAGAGGTTGACGTCGTTGTCCGGGAACTGCGCGTGCACCCTCAGCGCGTCGCTGACGAACGGCTCGTACTCGTCGCGCATCTGGGGGATCCGCAACTGCGTGGAGATGGTGCTCCGCCGCCGCAGCGTGGCCTTGGACCCGGCCTCCCCGCGCATCGCCTCGCTTTCGTCGATCGACCGGCCGCGCGGTACGACGGCGAAGTCGACCTTCTCGGAGGCCTTCGGGACGTTCGCCGCGTCCGCCGCAGACCTGATGCTGCTCCGGAGCGCCTCGACGATCGACGCGGCCCGCTCGGTACCGGTGCGGTCTGCCGAGAACCAGCTGTTGCCACCGGCGTGCACGGTGATCACGAGCTTGTCCTCCTGCTGGCGCAGGCGACGGGCGAGTTCGGGGACCAGGTCCCGGGCGAAGCCGTGGATGCGCGGGCCGTCGTTCGGATCGACGACCTTGGCGCCCTTCGCGAACGACAGCGTCAGCTCATGCGTCTTGAACGGCTCGCCGTCCAACGACACGGAGACAGAGAGGGAGTCGGCGTCCGCGGCGTCCTGAGGCGCGCCGGTCGCGTCGTCGTCGGCTTCATCGTCGTCGCCGAACTTGACGGCGTCGGGGTGGGGCGTGCCCGGTTCGGTGACGGGAGTGAGGGTGCCTTCCGGGAGGTTGTCGGGGCGGGTGTCGGAGTGCAGGGGCGTGTGGTCGGTGTCGCCGGTGTCGCTGTATTCGTGCCAGGCGGCTCCGTCGGTGAGGACCGTGGGCCTGCCGTCGGGGGTGATGCCGATGTGGTGGGCGGTGAGGAGGTGGCCGGCGGTGGTGTCCGTACTGGTGGTGGGGACGTACCAGACGGGGGCGTTGGCGGCGAGGGCCTTGAGGGGGTCGGGGGTGCCTGTGGGTTGGTCGGTGGCGCGGTGTTTCCACAGGCCGCTCATGACGGTCTTGACCGTGGCCTCATTGACGGGCGAGGCCAGGTCGCAGGCGGTGAACTGGATGTGGGTGATGCCGTCGAGGCGGCCGGTGTCGTGGGCGTCGGTGAGGGCTTTGAGGGTGGTAGCGGTGTCGGGAGTGCCGTCCGGGCCGGTGTGCATGCCGACGACGAAGACGCCGGGTCGGGGCGGCAGTTCGGACAGTGCTCTGGTCTGTGCGGGGCTCAGGCCGCCGACGGCGATGCCGGCCGGGATGTCGCGCACGGGCCTGCGTTCGGCGAACGCCTCCATGCCCGTGACCAGGTCGGCCGCGATCTGGTCCGGGGGCCGCTGCCAGAAGTCCGCGGTGTGGGCGTCGGCCGGCAGCAGCGCCGGGGTGTAGCCCTGGTCCAGTAGGAAGCGCTGGACCAGGACGCCGGAACCGGCCGTGAGCGAGGTGTCGGACGACCACGGCTCCGGTTTGTGGAGCAACTGGGCCCGCTGCTCGGCCGTGAGCGTGGGGTCGGAGGACCACGGCTGCGGTTCGTCGATGCGCTGGAGCCGCTGGACGACATCGGCGACGGCCACCAGGCGCTCGCGGTCCGTGGCGGACACCGCGATGGTGTCGTAGTAACGGTCGAAGATGAAGTCGAGTTCCGTCCGCAGCGGATCCGGCTCCGGAACGGGGTCGCCGGTCCAGGTCTCGGGCCCGGGCTCCTGCGGCTCCGGGCCGTCCTCGATCCGGCGGCGCAGCTCCAGGTAGGAGTCGGCGTGCAGCCGGCGCCAGTCCCTGGTGGCGCTCGGCTGCCGGTCGAGGATCTCGCCGAGCAGCGGGACCATCCGGTCCCGCGGGGTGGTGACGTGCTCAAGGAGCATCGGCCAGGACGGCTGCGGCAGTACGCCGGAGAGCCGGCGGCCGGTGTTCCTCGGGTGCTGGTCGGGGCTCAGCAGCGAGACGGAGTGCGGCATCGTCTCCCGGGCCTCCATCCCGAGGGCGACCTCGTCGGGGAACCTTCCCCCGGGCATGACGGAGCGGAGTTCGCTCTCGGTCAGGGGCGGCAGCGAGCGGAACTTGGACCAGTTGTCGTGGTACTCCAGCGAATCGTCGTGCAGGACATTGCGCCCGAACGCCGCGGCCGCCCGCATGATCTCGTGGAGGGAATGGTGGTGGACCGGGAGCATGTCGGCGAGGAGGGCAAGGCGTACGAGCTGGTAGTCGACCTCCACGCCCCACTGCCGGCTCAGCTTGTGGACGGCTTCAAGGACGAAGTACGTCGTGTTGGACGTCCCGGCGGTCATGAGGCCGCCGGTCTCCTGCGCCAGTGCCTGGCCCCAGCTGACCATCTGGATCGAGCGGTGGTTCTCACCGGGGATCCAGGTCAGCCGGTCGCCGTCCAGTGAATGACGGCGCTCGCGGGGACTCAGCGGCGGGACGACGTCGTCCCCGTGGAGATCGGTCCGCATCACCTCGTTCTGTTCGGCCTCCAGGGCTTCCTTGTCGGGCCCGTCTGCCATCGCGTCGAGCAGCTTCTGGATCTCGTCGCGCCGCCGGGCGGGTTCGGGCGGGCCCTGCTGGTTCCACTCATCCTGGAGGACCGGCGGCTTGCTCTTCTTGAAGTTGAGCAAGTCCTTGAGGGCAGGGCCGTGCACGGCGGTGCCGAGCATGTGCATCAGCTCGCGGAGGTTCCCCTCGGTGACGACCTGTTCCAGATCGGCGAGGCGCACGCCGACGGAGCCGCTCCCGGAGTTCGCGAGGGTGCCCAGCGTGAGCCGCTGAGCTTCGTCGGCCCGGTCCCAGATCGCCCTGACCAGCCGCTGGATCTGTTCCCTCACCTTCTCGTTGCGGGCGATGTGCTCACCCAGCGGGCGCTCGACCAGGCGGGATGCCTCCGCGTAGGTCATCCGCAGGGCCAGCCGGCCGACCGGGCTGTCCGCACCCCTGCCCGGATTGGCGTCCAGCATCTGCCCAAGGCGTGTCAGCAGCGTCAGCGGCCGGCCCAGCAGGTCGGCCTCGATCTGTGCCTGCCACGGCTGCAGCCCGTCGCCCTCGGTGAAGACACCCGAGATGTTCGCGCCGACCAGATCGTCCTTGCCGACCAGCAGCCGGCCGTCACCCGTGTCGACGGCGCGGCCCGCATCGACGGTCACCTCCAGCAGGGTCTGTCCGTGCTGCGGACGCTCCGTCGTCAGCGTGGCCCACGGCTTGTCCCCGGTCCGCAGGAACGCGTCGGAGCGGCCCGCCGTGTGGTGCGCCGTGTTCGGCAGCACCAGATAGGCCGTGGTCGGCGTCTGCGTCCGGGTACCGAGGCCGTCCAGCTCCGCCCGCCAGTCGTCGGGCCCCTGCGTCTCCGGCTCCGACTCCTGTACGGCGCCGGTGTCCGGAGCGGGCACGGGCGGAGTGGGCACGGGCGGAGAGACCGGGGCGCCGGGGCCGGGTCCCTCGGAGCTCGTCGTGGCGGGGCCGGTGGACGCCTCGGACGGCGCGTCCGTCGAGGACGGCTCGGGCGCGCGGCGGATGAACGGCGCCATGCCCAGGGCCAGTTCCTGCGCGATCCGGTCGTCGCGTCGCCGCTGCCAGAAGGCCTTGCCGAAGGCGCTGTCCGGCAGCTTCGACGGGAGGTGGCCCTGGTCCAGCATCATGCGCTGGGCCACGAACCGTACGTCGGCCGTGTACCGGCTCTCCGACGACGGCGTGAGCCCCTGCACCTTCTGCAGGTCCTTGACCGCCTTGGCCACGGCCCCCAGCCGCTCCAGCTCTCCCGAAGCCCGTCCCACGGACCGGTGATAGGTCTCGAAGATCGCGTCGAGTTGCGACCGTACGCCGTCCACGGCGTCCGCCGCCGGCTCGGTCCCGTCGATCCGGGCCCGCAGCCTCAGGTACGAGTCGGCGTCCAGCGTCCGCCAGTCGTCGCCGCCCGGGGTGTGCTCCGCGTTCAACACCTCACCGAGCAGCGGCGTCAGCTGTTCGTCGCGGCCGTCAAGCAACTGGGACCAGGACTCCTTCGGCAGCGCCCGCGACAGGGGGCCTCCCGACGCGTCCGTCCCCCGCGGTCGCCAGGAGGTCTCGCGTACGAACGTGGCCATGCCCAGGGCCAGTTCGTACGAGCGGTCCTCGAAGACCTGCCAGAAGTCCGTGTCGAGTTGCTCGGCGGGGAGCAGCACCGGCAGATAGCCGTGGTCCAGCAGGAGCCGCTGCGCCACGAACCGTACGTCGGCGGTGGGCGAGGGCTCCAGGGACTCGATCGTGTGCAGCAGCTGGACGGCCTCGCCGATGGTCTTGAGCCGCGTGGCGTCGCTGTCGGTCGCGTCGATGGACGCGTCGCAGAAGGTGAGGGCCTCGCCGATCTGTTCCCGTACCGAGTCGTCGGCCTGTTCGACGGCCTCGTTCCCCGCGATCCGGGCCCGCAGCTCCAAGTACGCCTCGGTGTCCAGGGTCCGCCGGGCGCCGTCCTGCCCGTCGAGTACCTCCCCGAGCAGGGTGATCATCCCCTCGTCCGGGCCGTCCAGCAGCATCGCCCAGGACTCCTTGGCCAGCACCTGGGACAGCGGGACGGCTTCGGTGGGGTTGGTTCCGAACTTGACGGCTCCCGGGTGGGGCGTGCCCGGTTCGGTGACGGCGGTGAAGACGTCGTCGGGGAGGTTGTTGGGGCGGGTGTCGGAGTGCACCGGGGTGTGGTCGGTGTTGCCGCCGTCGCTGTATTCGTGCCAGGCGGCGTTGTCGGTGGTGAGGATGGTGGGTTTGCCGTCGGGGGTGATGCCGATGTGGTGGGCGGTGAGGAGGTGGCCGTCGTTGGTGTCCGTACCGGTTGTGGGGACGTACCAGACGGGGGCGTTGGCGGCGAGGGCCTTGAGGGGGTCGGGGGTGTTGGTGGATTGGTCGGCGGTGCGGTGTTTCCAGAGGCCGCTCATCACGGTCTTGACCGTGGCCTCGTTGATGGGTGTGGCGAGGTCGCAGGCGGTGAACTGGATGTGGGTGATGCCGTTTAGGCGGCCGATGTCGTGGGCTTCGGTGAGGGCCTTGAGGGTGGTGGCGGTGTCGGGGGTGCCGTTGGGGCCGGTGTGCATGCCGACGACGAAGACGCCGGGTCGGGTCGGGAGGGCCTGGAGGGCCTTGGTCTGGGCGTCGTTCAGGCTGCCCACGGTGATACCGGCCGGGATGGTGCCGAGCGGCGTGTCCGGCCGGGCCGTGGTGTCGCCGGGGTCGCGGGTGTTTGCGAAGTCGGGGTTGGGGATCCACGGGCCGAGGGAGTTGGGATCGCCCGGCTGCTCCGCGGCGACCACCGGCCAGGCGCCCTTGACGTACTCGGGGGCCACACCGCCGGGGAAGGCGATCTCCTCCTGCTCGCCGAACTCGTACGGCGTGTTGTATCGGGCCAGCGTCTCGGCGACGTCGATGCCGTGCGGGGCCTCGATCTCGTAGACGTGTCCGGTGGAGCGCCAGTCCACCGCCCAGTCACGGGACTGGGTCGTGCTGACGAATCCGTACGAGGCGTTGCCGTCGGCTCCGAAGGCGACGAAGTCGAACAGGTCGAGGGACGTCGCGTCGCGCGGCACGAAGCCGTCGGTGAAGATCTGCTCGGGCAGCCGTTCGTCCACGCGGTACAGCGGTCCGTCGTCCTCGCGCCAGACGGGCGGCGGGTTGATGGCGTTCTCGTCGACGGGTACGGCGGCTGCCTCCGTACGGCTCGTCGGCGCCGCCTCGGAGGTGTCGCTGAGCGCGTCCCAGTCGAACGTCTCGTCCCGGCGCACGGCCGGGGCCGGGCCGTCGGACTCCCCGGTATCGGACTCCCCGGCGTCGGACCTCGCTCCGTCGCTGACGTCGTCCCAGCTGAAGTCGGCGTCCTTACGGATGCCACCGTCGTCCGGGCCCGTGCCGAACCTGACCGAGCCGGGGTACGGGCTCTCGGTGGCCGGGGTGACGAGGTTCAGCGGGACGAAGTGGCCCGGGAGTTCGTCGGTGAACGTGGCCTCGTGGACGGCGGTGTGCTCGGCGTCGCCGTCGTCGGCGTACTCGTGCCAGGCGGCGTCCTCGGTGAGGACGGCGGGCTTGCCGTCCGGGGTGATGCCGAGGTGCCGGGCCGTGATGAGTTCCCCGGTGCTGGAGGCGGTCGGGGCGTCGGCGCCGGCGGTCGTGCCGGTGGTGGGGACGTACCAGACGGGCGCGTTGGCGGCGAGGGCCTTGAGGGGGTCGGGGCTGTGCGTGGGCTTTCCGATGGCGCGGTGCTTCCACAGGTCGCTCATGACCGACTTGACCGTGGCCTCGCTGACAGGCCCGGCCAGGTCGCAGGCGGTGAACCGGATCTGGGTGATGCCGTCGAGGTGGCCGTCGTCGTTGGCCTTGACCAGGGCCTTGAGGGTGGTGGCGGCGTCGGGAGCACCGTGGGGGCCGGTGTGCATGCCGACGACGAACACGCCGGGCCTCGGCGGAAGCGCCTGCAGAGCCGCGATCTGGGCGGGGCTCAGCTCGCCGACGGCTATGCCGGCGTCGATGACGCGGGCGGGCGCGTCCGGTCCCGGCGGCGGTGTGTCGTCGCCGTCCCCCGGCGGCGGGCCGTCCGGTCGCTCGGGGGTGGGGGAGGTGCCGTCGTCCGGGGGCGTGTTGTCACGGGCGGTCGGCTCGCCGCTGTCGTCGGCTGTACGGGTGGTGTCGCGGCCTTCGTCGAGGGTGCCGGTGCTCGTGTCGTTCGTGTCGCTCGTGTCGTTCTGCGCGCCGGGGAGACCGGAGTCCGGGGACGCCGATTCGACGACGGTGGCGGTGAGCGGGGTGTGGGTGAACGTCGGCGTGACGACCTCGACCGTGCGCTCGGGGCCGGGACGGAGTACGGGCGTGCCCGGTTCGGTCGCGCTCTCGCCCCCGGGCCACGCCCCGAGCCCCAACTCGTCGGTGGTGAACGGATTACGGCCGCTCTCGGTCGCCGTCGCCGTACTGGTGGGGGCGTCGGGGACGGGCCCGTTCTGGAACAGCGGTTCGTCGGCGAACTCCTCGGCGAAGGGCCGGTCGGGGGTGATGGTCGGCAGGTCGAACGCGGTGCCGCCGTCGCTCTGTGTCGGGACGTTCAGGACGTCGTCCAGGGCGCCGGCGGTAGGGACGTCCGTACTGGCGGGTGCGTCGGAGAAGATCGAATTCCCGGTGAAGGGGTTCGAGAAGACCCACTGGATCATGGCCTTCATCTCGGCGGCGACACTGGGGTCCACCTCGGCCGAGGTGGGGCGCGGGACCGGCCACGGTGCGGGGTTGCCGGTCATGTTCGAGACGAACGAGGCGATGTTGATCGGGTGGAACAGGCCGAAGTACTTGCTGTCGTTGGGGTTGTCGGAGTACTGGTGGCTCAGGACCCAGTTCTGGTACTTGATCGCGACCGGTTCGAACATCCGGTGCAGACCGCTGCCGAGCAGGCTCATGACCACGCCGGAGGCGAACGGACCACCGCTGACCTGGAACGTGCCGTCGCCGAAGACCACGTTGTAGAAGCCCTCGCTGAGCATCTCGTGGGTGCCTTCTTGCAGCGTCGACGCGAGGGCGCCGCCCAGCTGGTACAGGGGATTGCCCTGCAGCGGGTTCTCCTGGAACAGGACCCGCTGGAAGAAGCCCTTGTGCTCGGAGCGGTTGAAGAGGTTCGGCATCGCATCGGCGAGGTTCCTCAGCGGCTGGACCTGCGCCAGGTCCCCGAGGGCCTTGGTCAGGGACTCGGAGAGGTCGCTGTGGTCGGCGCCGAGCCGGACCCACTTGCGGGTCAGCATCTCGCCGAAGTCCCGGCCGGCCGCCTTGATCTCCGCCTTGAGCGCCGCGTCGGCACCCTCGGCCGCGAGGTGCTTGGCGAACACGTCGCCCATCTTGTCGGCGAACGAGTGCGCGATCGTGCCCTCGCCGAACCGCAGGAACCCGGTCTCCAGCTGACGGCTGACACCGCCGAGCAGCTCACCGATGTCGTCGGAGAACTCCTCCCGCGCCTTCTTGGTGGCAAGCAGGGAGTCAAGACCCTGCGGTACGTCGGCATCGAGCGCGCGGCCGGCGGAGCCGGAGGCCCCGGAGCCCTTCGCGCCCGCCCCCGCCGACTGCCCGGAGGGAGCGTCGGCCGCACCGGCCCCGGCCGTCTTGGTGGCCGTGGGGGCGGGGGCCGCCTCCGTCCTGACCGCCCCGGGGGCCGTGCCGGGGGCGTCCGGGCGGCCCGCCGAGCCCGCCGTAGCCGGGGCGTCCGGCCGGCCCGCCGCGCCGGGCGCCGTACCAGGGGCGTCCGGCCGGGTGGCCGCAGGCGCAGGCGTGGCCGCGGGCGACGTAACGGCGTCGCCCGGCGTCTCCGTGCGTACCGGTGTCGGCCCGGCCTTGGGGTCGACGTCCACATCGGTGCTCGTACGGGTCGGGGTCGGGGCCGGAGGCGGCGGTGTACCGTCCGGGACCTCGTTGCGCGGCGTGTTCGGCGGCAGGTCCGGCTTCTCGGTCGGCTTCGGCCCGACGGGGCCGGGAGCGGCGTCCGGGATGTCCTTGGTGGTGTTCTTGACGGCCGTGTCGAGCCTGTCGTCGATCTTGTCGTCGGCCTTGTTCTTCAGCGCGTCGCCCACCCGCCGGCTGAGGATCGACCCCGGGTCGCTGCCGCCGAGGAGCCGCCCGAGCAGCTTGCCGCCGTAGTGGAAGATGATCTCCAGCGGGCCGCCGACCAGACCGGTCAGCGCACCCTGCTTGATCGAGTCGATCATCGACTCCATGTTCCAGCCCTTGGTGTGGCCCTTGCTGAGCTGGTAGAGCTGGATGATCGCGTCGCGGAAGATGCCGCCGGTGATCCCGATGAAGGTCTGGCTGATGATCGTGGAGAGCAGCCACAGGAAGAGGTTCTTCAGGCCCTCCTGGGTCATCGTGAACATCACCGAGACCGGCCCCCACACCGCACCGAAGGTGAAGGGGGAGAAGATCGTGGCGAACATGATCTGGGCCAGCAGCTCCACCAGCTGCAGGATCGCCATGATCTTCGTGTACTCGACCTGGTTGGCGACCTTCAGGGCCACCTCGGAGAGCTGCTGGGCCAGTTCGGCCGTCTGCGTCAGCTGGTTCTCGCCCGCCGTCTGGCCCGTCAGGTCGTTCATCGCCACCAGGAACGCGTCCGCCGCGTCACCGTCGAAGTCGCCCTTGACGATCGGGATGAGCTCCACGACGTAACCGGAGAGGGTCCCGAGGTCCTTCGCGATCGACGCGTAGTACTCCGACACCCGCCGCATCAGGTCCTCGTCGGCCTGGGGCCACTCCATGCCGCTCACGAATCCGAGGAAGTCGGCGATTTCCTTCGGCGGATTGATGGCCATGGTGTGCGGGTCCTCCGGTCGGGCGGGCGGCTGTGCCCGGAGGAACGGGGACAGCCGCCGCCACGGTTCAGAAGCCGCCCGGGGTTTGAAGCCGCCCGGGGTTCAGAAGCCGTCCACGGTCTGCCCGGCCTCGTCGTCGGCGTTCTTCATCGTCTCCACCGTGTCGTTGCCCGCCACCACGACCGAGCCCAGCCGCTTGCGGATGTACGCGAGGGTCTCGGTGAGGTTCTCGGTGGGCTTGTCCACCTGCTCGTGGTAGGTCTTGCCGATGGTGTCCTGGCCGGCCGACTCCTTGTTGATCCGGTTGATCTCCACGATCGACTTGTTGAGGTCGGCCAGGCAGCGCTCGTAGTCGTCGTAGCAGGCGAACTTGTTCTTGAGGTCGCTCAGGACCCGGAGTTCGTCAGCCACTGAACTCGTCCTGCTTCCCGGTGGGGATACGGCTCTCGGACTCCGCGGCGAACTCGTCCTGCCTGCCCGCACGTTCGGCCCTCTCGCGGGCGGCCTCGGCCTCGGCGGCGACGAACTCGTCCTGCCTGGCCGCCTTCGCCTCCTCCTGTGCCTCTTCCAGGCCGAAGGAAGAACCCATCGCGCGCAGCGGCTTCATGAGCTCTTCCAGGGAATCGGGCATGCCGGTCATGCCGGTGACGACGCGCAAGTGGTCACCGAAGCTGTCGAAGCCCTTGATCTGTTCGATGACCTGCGCGCCCATTCGGGCCCGCGCGTCATTGAGCACGGTGAGCAGGACGGCGGTCAGCTCGGCCGGTGCCATCGTCTGGTAGGCCTTGGTGTGGAAGGTCAGCGACACCACCTGGCCCTGGGGGCCGACGGTGACGGACACCATGCGGTCCTTGGAGGTGACGGAGGCGGTCGACTCGTCCAGGTCGCGTTTGACCGCGAGCATCCTGTCGCGCTGTTCGTACAGCGCGGACATGGCGTCCTTGATCCTGCCCTCGAAGTCGATACTCACGGGTCAGCCTTTCGGAAGGGTACGTACGGGGGGACTGGGAGGAAGGGCGTGGCAGCGGCGGTCAGCGGCCGATGACTCCGCTGACCGAGCCGGTGTCCGTGCCCCAGACCTCCTCGTCCTCGGTCAGCCATGTGGTGCGCTGGCGGTCCTTGCCCTGGTTGGGTGCGCCCGCCCCTGCGCCCGCGCCGGGGCTCATCGGCGGCATCATCGGGGGCTGCCCCTGCTGCTGGCCCCCGAGCCCCGTCCGCTGCTGCTGACCGGTGGCGTTGGCCGCCGCCGCGGCCGGACTGCTCGCCAGGGACCCGAGGTTCTGGGCCGCCCGTTCGCTGATCCCGGTCATCGCGCCGGTGGTCCCCGGGTTGCCCTTCAGCTTCGGGCCGTCGCCGAGTCCGCCGCCGCCCTTGTACTCGGGGAACGGCAGGCTGCCGCTCTGGGTGTGGGGCCTCGGCGGTCGCGAGCCGATCGCGTGCTCGGCGTTCGTCAGCAGCTGGTTCGTACGGCTGAGGGGCTTGCCGTTCGCGTCGACGAGGATGCCGTCCTTGATGGTGGTCCCCTTCGGCAGCGTGTAGGGGTTGCCGTTGGCGTCGAGCAGCGGTTTGCCCTTCGCGTCGACCAGGGTGCCGTTCTCCAGGATCTTCGCTCCCTCGGGGAGCCTGATCTGGTCGTACGGGTTGGTGCCAGGGATCGTCCCCGGCTGGCCGTTGCCGGGCTGGCCGTTGTTGGTGGGCAGTGTGCCCACCTTGCCGCCGGGCGGCGCGACGACCGGCTTGCCGTTCGGGCCCAGGACCGGGTTGCCCTTCGAGTCGTAGACCTTGCCGTCCTTGCCGATCCGGGAACCGGGCGGCACCATCACCGGCTTGCCGTCCGGGCCGAGCACCGGCTTGCCGTTCTTGTCGAGCAGCGGCACATTGCCGCCGGCGCCAGGCCCGGGCGACGTACCTGGGGTGCCCGGGAGGCCGCCCGGCGGCTTGTTGCCCGGACCGTTCTGGCCCGGCCCGTTCTTGCCGGGCAGGTTGCCGGGGATGCCGCCCGGCCCGTTCTTGCCCGGAAGGTTGCCGGGAGTGCCTCCCGGCGGCTTGCCGCCCGGGGTGCCTGCGCCGCCGCCCGGCTTGGGGATGTCCTTCGGGCCGCCCGCGCCGCCGGGCCCGTTCTTGCCGCCCGGGTTCAACTTGTTCAAGAGGTCGTTGAGCGGGTTGTTCGTGGGGCCGTTGGTGGGGCCGTTCGGCCCCGTACTGCCGCCCGGCATCGTGATGTTGGGCTGGTAGACGCCCTCCTTCAGCGCGCCCGCCAACTTGAGGTACGCCGCGTCGAGCGCGCCGACCTGCTCGCTCGCGGTCGTGTCCAGAGGGGTCAGGTTCGCGAGCCAGCGCTTCTTGGCCTCCCCCTCGACGCCGTCGACCCAGGCCGAGTTGGTGACGTCGGAGCCTCCCCCGTCGACGATCTTCTGCAGGACCGGCTCGTAGCCGTACGTGTCGCCGAGCACGTAGGGCTGCCAGTTGACCTGGATCTGCGCACCCGTCATGACCTGGTTGAACACCTCGCGCATCAGATTGACCGCGTTGCAGTTGGGTGTCTGCTTCCAGGCGTGGAACCCGTTGTACATGCCCAGGGTGGACTTCGAGAGCTGTTCCTTGGTCGCGGTCAGCATCGTGATGTAGTCGTACGGCGATGTGAGGTCGAGCCTGACCTTGCTCATCTCCACGTTGATCACGTTCAGGAACTTCCGGAACGAGCCGGCCGCGCTGCCCTTCCAGTCGGACGCGTCGGAATCGATCGACTCCGCCCAGCCCTTGATGGTCGGCACCCAGTGGTCGAACCACTCGACGATCCCCTTGACCTGCGTCGCGGCGTGATCGAACGTCGTGGCGTTGACGATGTCGTTCTTGTACGGCGAGGCCACCAGGGGCGTGAGGGTCTTGTCAGGGTCGTGGAACCATAGATTCCACTTCGACGTCATGTTGTCGAAGACGTTCTTCCAGTCGAGGTTGAAGCCCACCACGTAGAAGACGGGCGGAGCGACGTTCGCCCCCGAGCCGTCGGTGAGCGTCGCGTATCCGCTCCAGTGGAAGTCGAACGTCTTGCTCCAGTCCTGGCCCGCCGCCGCGTTCTCGACGATGCGCAGGCTCTTGTCCATGACCCACCTGGCCGATCCCGCACCGGCCACCGCGTTGCGATCCGCCAGATTGCCGGTCGTACCCATGAAGATCTTGAGGGCTTCTTCCCACTTCTTGTTGACCGGCATGATCGCGCGGAACTCCTGTCGGCAGGGCGAGGGTGGTCGGCTACTTCTTCGGCGGCGGGTTCGACGTGTCCATGGTCTGCGTCTTGGCGCCCGTCTGGATCGAGTTGAGGATCTCCCACATCTCGGTGACGCTGATGGCGTCGTCGGAGGTGTTGTCGAGGATGGCCTTGATGGTCTTCAGCGTCAGGAAGCCGCTGTCGGCGACGCCGCGGAAGGTGCTGAGTCCGGTGGTCACCTGCTTGCACAGGGCCTGGAACGCCGCCTGCACCTCATTGGCGCTCGCCAGTTCGCTCGTGTTTCCCGGCAGGAGTTTGCCGTCGTCACCGATGAGGTTCCCGTTGGCCCACTGGGTCAGGCTCTGGAGGGAGGGGTTCTCGCCGATGTCCTTGAGGAGACTTTCGAACTTGTTGGCGAAGTCAAGGAGGATCGCTTCGGTGATCTCGAACGAATCCTTGTCGTCCCCGTCGTCGTTGTCCGGGTCGTTCCGGTCGTCCTTGGGGGGCGTGGTCGCCATGGGACCTCTCCTGCCGTCGTGTCGATTCGTATCGGGCTGTGGCTGTGCGGTGTTCGGCAGGAAGAACGGAGGCCCCGCACCCGGTGGTTCACCCCTGGGCATGCGAGGACCCGGCCCGCGGGCGACTGCCCAGGGCCGGGTCCGGGTGCGCGTGTGCCTGCCGTCGGGGTGGGTCAGCGCTGGAACAGGTAGGCGCTCTTGCGGTCGCCGTTCCTGATGATGTCGTGGGCGTTCTCCAGGAGGTCGGCGCCCTGGGTGAACTGCGTGGACAGCTGCTGGTCCAGGATGCTGACGGCCCGCTTGAACTCCTCGAACTCCTTGGCCGCCTCACCGGTGAACTCGGTCTTGACGGCGTCGAGTTGATTGACCATGTCGGAGAGGGCGTTGTGCATGGTCGCGGCGACCTGCCGCATCCGCTCGTTGGCCTCGGCGAGCGGAGCGTGCTGGATGTTCATGTCCATTTCGCTCATGGGGACTCCTTGTGCAGAAGGGGAGGGGTGGTGGAAGGGCAGAGGAGCGACGGGGAGCCGGCCGGGCTCACTTGCCGAGGATGTCGTAGACGTCGCTGGACCAGAGGTCCATGTTGGAGTCCGCCTCGCCGGCGGTGTCGGTCATGACCTTGCTGGTGTAGTGGACGGCGTCGACGAGGTCCTTGTACTCGGCCATCACCGAGCGGTAACCACGCTGCCAGTTCTCGATCTTCGCGACGAACTTCTGGCCGGCCGTGGACACCATCGTCCGCGCCACGTCGGAGGCGATCTCCTCGGACTGCGTGTAGGACCGCTCCATCGTCTGGACGTGCCCCTCGAGGCGGTCGAGGGTCTGCGTGAGGACCGCTGACGACACCTTGAGGTTGGCATCGAGGTTCTCGGGCACCTGATCTCCTTGGTCGGACGGAATGTGCGTGGGATTCCCGGCAGGGTGAACGGCGCCGCCCAGGCCAGGGGTTCACCGGCGCGGGGCACCCGGACACGGCGCGTCGGCGGGGCCTGCGGGCGGTTCGACCAGGCTCGCCGAGGCCAACGCGGCCGGGTCCAGGCTCGGGCCGGTCGGGAGCAGGGTCAGCAGCGTCGAGGGCAGACCCACGGGGGCACTGCCGGCGTAGCCGAGGGTCTTCGTGGCTTCCTCGGACGGCAGCGGGTACTTCACGCCGTTCTCCGCCACCAGGTACGTCGTCCCGCCCGCCCCCGCCCCGGAAAGCGCCCGGACCAGGGCACCGCCGCCCGGCTGTACGGAGACCCGGTCGGCCGTGCCACACCCGGTCACCACCCCCGGCTGGGCGGCGGGCGGCGCACCGGCCACCTCCGCCGCGTCGACCACGGTCACCAGCGTGCGCGGCCCCTGCGGTGAGGCCGTGACCGACGTGCACACCCCCTGGCCCGCCCCGGCGGCCACCAGCCTCGGCGGCGTCGCGGGCAGCCCGGCTCCTGCCAGGGTCCCGGCCGGCGCCGGGTGCGCGGCGAGATCGGCCGCGCCCACCGGTACGGCGAGCGCCGGCGCCCCCGCGTACGCGTCCCGCTGGGTCCTCGGGTCTCCGCGCAGCAGCTCGAACAGGGTCTGGCCGAGCGGCGCGAGGCCCTGCCGCGTCAGGACGTACGGTTCCCCGCCCGGGCCGGTGAACAGCTGCCCGACCCGGGTCTGGCGCCCGGCCAGCACGGGGCCGGCCGAGCCCCGCCCCGGGACGTCCGGCGGCGACAGATCGGGGCCGGACGGGAGCGAATTGAGGAAGGACGGCGCCACCGGGAAGGGCGTGGCCGTACCGTAGCCGAGCGCCGTGCCCGCGCCCCCGCCCGTGTTCAGCCGTAGCCGCTTGCCCTGCCACAGCACGTGCCGGGCGCCGTCGGCGGTCGCCACCAGCAGCCCCTGCTCCGGCGCGAGGACCTGGCCAGGCCCGCCGGCCCCGACGGCCACCGAAAGGACCGGTGCGGCCTCCCCGGACGACGTACGGCTGACAAGCCCGCAGACGAGCCAGGCACCGCCCACCAACTGGGACTTCGCCGGCAGCCCGTCAGGCGCGCCCACGATGCCGACCGGCCCGCCGCGCGGCACCGCCCGCAGCGAGTTCAGGCTGACCTGGGAGACGGTCATCTTCTCCCCGGCCACCAGCCGGGCACTGGCCTGGTTGAGCACCGGCCGCAACTGCCCGCCGACGAACAGGTAGCGGGCGCCCGTCTCCTTCACCACCACAAGGGTGCCCGGCTTGGCCCAGCCGGCCGCGCCGCCCGGCTTGATGGCCCCGTACAGGCCCATGACCAGCGCGATCAGAAGGGCGATGAACAGCCCCATGCGCACCCCGCGGGTGGTGCGCCGGGTCGGGAGGTCCAGTGCGTCGGGTTCGCCCCGCAGCATGCCGGCCCCGAGTCTGCTCATCACGAACAGGTGGGCCTGCACCTGGTCGCGCCTGGACTGCATGTGAACTCCTCTGCGGGAACGGTTCTGTCAGGGGGCCGGGGCGGCCGTCGGCGGTTCGGCGCGGTGCGCCGATGGCCCGGCCGTGGTCGGTCGCCAGCCCGGCTTTGGGCCGGTCGCCGGTCCGGCCGTCGGTCAGCCGGTGAGCCCGCGGACCCAGGCGAAGACTCCGGCCTCGGTCAGCGCGAGCGGCAGCAGGCTCATCGCCAGCGCGCTGTGCAGCAGGTCGGCGGCCCGGCCCCAGTACGGCAGCATCCGCCGCCCCGGCACGGTCCACGAGACGATGGCCAGGACCGAGGCCACGCTCGTAAGACCGGCCATCAGCCCCAGCCGGCCGGTGGAGTCGAGCGCGATCGCCCACCGCGCGGTGAGCAGGGCCAGTCCGTACACACCGGCCAGGACCAGGGCCAGCCGCTGCCACAGGGAGCCCACCTCGCGCGCGTGCAGGACCAGCAGCAGGGACAGCGCGGCCGCAAGCGCCACCGCCGGCCAGCCGGCCCCCATGGCGATCGGCGTCAGGCAGCCGGCGCAGAGCACGGCGGTCACCACGTGGAAGGAAGTCAGATAGCCGTCGGCCACGGCACTGCGGTCCAGTACGTCCTGCGCCGGGTACGGCTCGATCTCCTCCTGGAGCTCGTCGGCACTGCGCGGCAGCGCCGGCAGCTTGAGCCCCGACATCCGGAAGGCGAGCCCGGGCAGGAAGGCCGCGAACGCCACCACCAGGACGGCGAGCAGCGCGGCCGTCTCCACCGCGGTGAGCCCCGCCAGGGTGATGGCCCCGGTGATGGCCCCGGCCACCGCCGTGACGAGCAGCCCGAGGAACAGCGGTGCCGAGCAGGCCACGGCGGCCAGCGCGAGCACCGCCCCGCCCGCCGCCGCCGAGCTGCCCGCGAGCAGCCGCGCGGCGGTCAGGTCACCGCTGCCCGCCGGCAACAGCGCACCGGCCAGGGCCAGGTAGGGGACCGCAGCCGCCCCGAGCGCCGTACCGGCCCCGGCGTCGCCCACCGCCCGGGCGGCACTCGCCGCGCCGAGCAGCAGCAGCCCTCCGGTCACGGCCGCCGTGACCGCGCGCAGTTGGCCGAGGTCACGGGAGAGGACGAGCAGCACGAGACCGCCCGCAAGCGCGAACAGCGCGACACCGAGCGTCAGATGGTGGGTCAGCGCGGGACGCCAGGAGTCGTCGCGCGCCTCAAGACCGGCCGCGACACCGTCGATGACGTCGTCGAAGTGGACCGGCGGCAGCGACTCCCGGCGCAGTCGCAGGTACACCTGCTCGCCGTCCCGCAGGCCCAGTGCCTCCGCCGACCGCTCGTCGTCCAGGGGCTCCTCACCGAGTCGCTGGACCACCCAGCCGCCCGCCTCGGCGGCCTCCTCGTCGAGGTCGTCCCCGGCGTAGCCGATGATCGTCGGCAACAGGTCCGCCAGGGGCACGTCGGCCGGTACGGAGAGCTCGACGACCTTGTGCGGTCCATGGAATCTCAATCGGCACAGCCCCGCCACCGCGCTACCGCTCACTGCCCGCGTGTCCTTCCCGCTGTCCAGCCGAGGCCGAAAAGCCCTCGGCGGCCAGTTGAACGGGCGGATCCGGGTGGCGGGTTCAGTGCCCCGGGTGGTCGCGCCGACGTAGCTCGCGCACCAGGGACTGGACGCCCTCCTCGCCGTCGCGCGCGATGAGTACGGCGATCCAGCGGGCCACGTCCACCCGCTCGGCCTCGGTCCATCCGGCCGCCGAGGGATGCTCGTCCACCACGAGCACCCGGGCGATGCGGCAGAGCTCGTCGGACCCGGCTGGCAGCGGACCGGCGGGTTGTCCCAGGAGGCGGAGCACCGCGTCCGTCACCTCGGCCACGGCGGCCGGCGGTACGTCCAGGGCGGTGCCGGCAGCCGGATCGTCGGGCGCGGGGACGGCGTGCGCCGACCACGAGCGCAGCAGGGCGCGGACTTCGTCCGCGTGACCGTCGGCCCGCTCGTCGTCGTAATCCTGCGTAGGGTCGTCCGTCCGCACCGTTCTCCCACAGCTCCCACCGCCGCGGCGCCGCCTCGCGCGATGGCTCGGCGACCGCCCGTAGACGCACGCATGGATGCACACTCTTTCACCGTTCGTCCGCGTCCGCTCCGACGGCGTACGCAACGTGTGCCGGGACCCCGAGGGTTCACCACCCCTCTTGCGCCGCGGTTGAACCGCCCCGCCCCGCGCACCCGTTCCCGTCTGGGCAAGGAGACCGCCGAACCCAGTCGGCCGGCGAGGCGTGAGGAGCTTTTTCGTTGAGCGTCGTGCTAGTCAACCGCCCGCCACGGCGGCCGGGGCCCGAGATGCCGGACGGCGAGATCCAGCTTCAGGAACCGCCCGTACTGCCCGAGAAGCAGAACGGTATCGGGAGCATCATCACGATGGTCCCGATGGCGCTGTCCTCGCTGTCCATGGTGTTCATCTTCCTGCGGCCCAACGGCGGCCTCATGACGTACATCGCCATGGGCACCATGGCCGTGTCCGCCATCGGCATGATCGTCGTCCAGATCATCCGCGGCAACGCCGACCGCAAGGAGGAGCTCACCGGCGAACGGCGCGACTACCTGCGCTACCTCACCCAGATGCGGCGCCAGGTCCGCAAGGAGATCCGGCGCCAGCAGGAGGCCCTGGCCTGGCGCAACCCGGACCCGGCCGAACTGGCCTCGCTGGTACGCACCTCCCGGCTGTGGGAGCGGCGGTCGTCCCACCCCGACTTCAGCGACGTACGGATCGCCCTCGGGGCGCAGCGCCTCGCCGTACGCCTGGCGCCGCTCGCCACCAAGCCGGTCGAGGACCTCGAACCGCTCAGCGCCCACGCGCTCCGGCGCTTCATCCACGCGTACGCCTCGGTCGCCGGCCAGCCCGTCGCCATCCACCTGCGCGGTTTCGCGCACGTCCTGATCCGGGCCGAGTCGCCGGATTCCGTAGAGCCGCCGGAGTCCTCCGCGTCCCCGGATTCTCCGGATTCCTCTGAGCCCCCGGCCGGCACCACGGCGGGAGAGGAGACCTCGGCAGGACCCACCCCCGCCGCCGCCCCCACCCCGTCGCCCGTGCCGCTCGACGAGCAGCCCCGCGCCCTGGTACGGGCCGTCCTCGCCCAGCTCGCCACCTTCCACGCGCCCGACGAGCTGCGCATCGCCGTGGTCGCCCCGCCCGACCGGCGGACCCACTGGGAGTGGACCAAGTGGCTGCCGCACGCCCTGCACCCGAGCGAGACCGACGGCGCAGGACCGCTCCGGCTCGTCGCCGCCACCATCGGTGAACTGGAGCAGCTGCTCGGGGACGAGTTCGGCGCCCGGCCGCCGTACGAGCCCGATGTCACCCCGAGCCGTGACGAGCCGTACACGGTGATCGTGCTCGACGGAGCGACGTTCGGCGCTCCCCATCGGGCCGCCCTCGGCGGCTACCGCAATGCCACCGTCATCGACATCGACTCCGCCCTGGAGTGGAAGCACAGCCGGCTCACCCTCCGGCTGCGCGTCACCGGCGGCGGGGACGGCTGCGACAGCGCCCTGGAGATGGTCGCCGCCGACCGCAACCGCAAGGACGAGGTCACCGCGCTCGGCCGGCCCGACGGGCTGTCCCCGGCCGCCGCCACCCGCCTCGCCGCGCTGATGGCCCCGTACCGGCTCGGCGACAGCGTCGACGCCGGCGAGCCGCTGGCCACCGACTTCGACCTGACGGCCCTGCTCGGCATCCACGACCTGTACCGCTTCGACGTCAAGCAGCAGTGGGCCCAGCGCAACCAGTCCAACAAGCTGCGCGTCCCGCTCGGACTCGGCCCCGACGGCAGCCCCATCGACCTCGACATCAAGGAGTCCGCGCAAGGAGGCATGGGCCCGCACGGCATGCTCATCGGCGCCACCGGCTCCGGCAAGTCCGAGCTGCTGCGCACGCTGGTCCTCGCCCTGGCCCTGACCCACTCCTCGGAGATCCTCAACTTCGTCCTGGTCGACTTCAAGGGCGGCGCGACCTTCCTCGGGCTCGACCGGCTGCCCCACACCTCCGCGGTCATCACCAACCTCGCCGACGAGGCGGACCTGGTGGACCGGATGCGCGACGCCCTCCACGGCGAGATGATCCGCCGTCAGGAACTGCTGCGCGCCGCCGGCAACTACTCCTCGCTCCTGGAGTACGAGACTGCCCGCGCGTCGGGCACCCCGCTCGACCCGCTGCCCACCCTCTTCGTCGTGGTCGACGAGTTCTCCGAACTGCTCTCCGCCCACCGGGACTTCATGGACCTCTTCGTCATGATCGGCCGCCTCGGCCGGTCCCTCGGAGTCCATCTGCTGCTCGCCTCGCAGCGCCTGGACGAGGGCCGGGTTCACCAGTTGGAGTCCCACCTCTCGTACCGGGTCGGTCTGCGCACCTTCTCCGCGATGGAGTCCCGGGGTGTGCTCGGCGTGCCCGACGCCTACCAGCTGCCGTCCCAGCCCGGCAACGGCTACCTGCGCAGCGACATCTCCACCCTCACCCGCTTCAAGGCCGCCTACGTGTCGGGCGCGTACAAGCAGAAGCTGCGCCCGTCGGCCCGGCGCGCCGTCATCGAGGGCCAGGTCGTGGCCTTCGGCACCGAGTACGTGGCCCCTCGCACCCTGCCCGCCGTACCGGAAGAGGAGCAGGAGCAGGAGCCGGAGGCCGAGGAGACCCGGTCTCTCCTCGACATCGCCGCCGAACGACTCCTGGACGCCGGTCCCCCCGCCTACCAGGTGTGGCTGCCGCCCCTCGACGTCCCGCCGACGCTGGACGAACTGCTGCCCCCGATCGGGCCCGACCCCACGTACGGCTTCACCGTGGAGGGCGCGGCGCGCGGTGGCCTCAAGGTCCCGGTGGGCGTGATCGACCGCCCCTTCCAGCAGGTACGCGACCTGCTCGTGGCCGACCTCGGCGGCGCCGACGGGCACATCGGCGTCGCCGGCGCCCCGCAGTCCGGCAAGTCCACCCTGATCCGCACCCTCATGACGGGCCTCGCGCTCACCCACACCCCGGCCGAAGTGCAGTTCTACTGCCTGGACTTCGGCGGTGGCACCCTCTCGGGCCTGCGCGGACTGCCGCACGTCGGCGGGATCACCGGCCGCCACGACCCCGACCGAGTCACCCGGACCATCGCCGAGGTCAACTCGGTCATCACCCGCCGCGAGAAGTACTTCGCGGAACTCGGCATCGACTCCGTAGCCGCTTTCCGCCGCAAGAAGGCGGCGGGGGAGCTGCCCGACGACCCGCACGGGGACGTGTTCCTGGTCGTCGACGGCTGGAACACCCTGCGCCAGGAGTTCATGGACCTGGTCCCGGCCCTCACCCTGATCTCCCAGCGGGGCCTCAACTACGGTGTCCACCTGCTCATCGGCACCACGCGCTGGGGCGAGATCACCGGCGCCCTGCGCGACCAGCTCCAGACCCGGTTCGAACTGCGCCTCGGCGACGCGGTGGACTCCGTCATCAACATGCGCGCGGCCGGCAAGGTGCCCAAGATCCCCGGACGCGGACTGACCGACGACCAGATGCACTTCCTGTGCGCACTGCCCCGCACGGACGGCATCGGCACCGCGCACGACCTGAGCGAGGGCGTCGCCGATCTGGTCGACGTCGTCGCGGACCACTGGACGGGCCCGCGGGCGCCGGAGGTCCGGATGCTGCCGCTGATGCTGGATGCGGCCGAACTGCCCGAGCCGCACGGGTCGTTGCGAATTCCGCTCGGCCTGGAGGAGCACGAAGTCCAGCCGCTGTGGCACGACTTCTCGCAGGACCCGCACCTGATCGTCGTCGGCGACAGCGAGTCCGGCAAGACCAACCTGCTCAAACACATCACCACCCAGATCATGCGCGCGTACACGCCCGACCAGGGCCGCATCATGCTGGTCGACTTCCGGCGCGAGATGTACGAGACGGTGCCCGAGGAGTACCGGCTCGGGTACGCCGTCTCCGCCGACCCGTTGCGGCAGATGATCACCGGCGCCGGGAAGGCCATCGCCAACCGGGTGCCGTCCGCCGACATCACCCCCGACCGACTGCGGGCGCGGGACTGGTGGAGCGGTCCTGAGCTGTTCGTGATCGTGGACGACTACGACCTGGTGGGCGGCACGATGTCGGCGCACCCGTTCGCGGCGGTCCTCGACCACCTCGCCCAGGGCGCCGAGATCGGCCTGCACGTCATCGTCGCCCGCTCCGCGAACGGGGCCGGCCGGGGCCTGGGCGACCAGCTCCTGCGCAAGCTCCAGGACGTCAACACCCCCGCCGTGCTGCTGTCGTGTCCGCCGAGCGAGGGCTACCTCTTCGGCAACACCAAGCCGAAGGTGCTGCCCGCGGGCCGCGCCCTGCACATCACCCGGCGCCGGACGGTGCAGCTCCAGACGCCGCTGCTCGACCCCGACGGCCACGACCCGCAGAACGGAATCCCCGGATGAGCACCTCGCCGCCACCGGCCGGATCGAGGGTGTGGCCCGTCGGCCCGCACCTGGTCATCGCCCCCGAGGAGGCCGAGCCCGCCCTGGCGGCAGCCCTGAGCGGCCTGGCTCCGCTGTCCGACGCCGTACTGGTCCTGGCCGCCGCGCCCGACGCGGCGCCGGTCCTGCGCCGCTCCCTGCCGGACCTGGTGGCCCTGGCCACCGACCGAGGCGCGGCCCGGCTGGTGCTGGCCGCTTCGGGCCTGGCCGCCGCGGGCCCGGACGGCACCCGCCCGCTCGACGCGGTGGCCACGACGGCCGCCTTCCCGGTGATTGCCCCTGACACCATGGTCGCGGTCGAACCGGACGGCTCCCTACGGGTGACCCCGCCGGGCACGTGGTGGCTGAGCGAACCCGGGTGCACGGCAAGGGAGTTGGGCCCGGGGTGGCCTCCGCGGGTGCCGGAGGAGGGGGCGCCTGTGGAGTCGGCCGACTCGGACCAGGTCGACCCGGACCAGGTCGACCCGGCCCCGGCCGAGCGGATGCCCGAGGCGTCAGGGCAGGAGGAGCCGCCGCCCGGGCCCCCGGGCCCGCCCGTCCCGGTCGTGTCGGAGTCCAGCGGCGGCGTGTACGCGGAGCGGGACGGCGGCGGTCCGCGCTGCCGGCCCGTTCCGGGCGGGTTCTGGCTGGGGTCGGTACCGGAGGTCGTCGAGACGCTCATCGGCGTCGGGCCCGACGACCTGTTCATCGGTGTCGGTTCACCGCGGCAGCCGGCGCTGCCGACCGCCGAACTCCTGGACCTCGTGGCCGAGGCCGCCCCGGAGCCGGACGGCCTGTTCCTGGCCGCTCCCTGGGCAGACCCGGCCGAACTCACCGGCATGGCCGTCGCCCTGGCCGTCCGGTTCGCCCGGACCGTACGGGTGGCCGTCGGCCTGCCCGTACGCACCGCCGACGACCACGCGACGACGTTCCTCGACGAGCGGGGTACGCCCACGTGGCAACCCCTGCTGGTCGAGCTCACCGCCTCGCCCGAGCACCGCCGCGTCGTCCCCTCGGCATGGCTGCGCCTGCCCGGGCTCGACTCGAAGGCTCCGGCCGTGCACCGGGGCGTGTGCGCGGGCTGGGAGCTGGAGGCCGTACCGGCTGGGCTGTGGCTGCGCCCCGAGGGAACCCCGGCCGCCCCGTGGCCCCGCGCGCTGCGCCCCGACCCGGTCCGCCCGGTACTGGTCGTCGGCGACAGGCTCCACAGCGCCGACCCGGAGGTCTGGGAGGCCCTGCCCACCGTCCTGGCCGCACTCCCGGACCTGGGCGCCACCGCCCCGTACGGCCTGCTGGCCGACGGCCCGGGAACCGACCCGGAGACCACCCGCGCATGGGCCGACACCCACGGCCTGACCTGGCTCGCCCTTCCGGCTGTACTGGACGGGCCCGAGGGCGGTCCCGCGCCCGACCGGGCCGACGGCGGGCTCGCACCTGCCCCGGGCGCACCGGACGGGACCGACAGCGGGTCTGAGCCTGTGTCGGCCCTACCGTACGAGGCCGAGGAGGCCGCGCCCCGCGCGACTGGGTCCGGGGGTGGACCCCAGGCCCCGGCACACCTGGAGCCCGCTGCGTCCGCCCCGACGGCGCCGGACCCGGTCTCCGTGCCGGACCCGGCCGCACCGCCCGGCCCCCGGTCCGTCCCGGCGGCTCAACAGCCGCCCGTAGCACCCGCGGTGCCGGCCCCAGCCGTACCGGCGCCGGCCGGCCCAGCCGTCCGCAGCACCCCCCGCGACCGCGCCGCGCTGCGGGAGTTGCTCGGCGAGCGGTATCACCTCCTCGCCGGCAAAGCCGAGCGGCTGGCCTCGCGGTTGCCGTCCCTCCGGTCGTCGCCGCAGGACGACCTCAAGCCCGACTTGGTCGCCGTCGCGCTCTACCACTCCGACGCCCCCGACCCGGTCTCCCGCGCAGGCCTGGTCGCGGCCGCCCGGGACGCGGGGCCCGGGCCGTTGGCGCACCTGCTGTGCTGCCTCGGCTCGGGGCTGCGCCGGCTGCCCGGTCACTACGGGGCCGTCATGCTCGCGGCCCCGGCCGAGGACGTGCCACTGGACCGGTACATGCCGGGCACCCTCCTCGTGGAGCCCGCCCCCGTCGCGGCGGTCCCGGCGTGCGACGCCGAGTTGGAGGGGTCCGTCGAGTTCGGCGTCTGGTCCACCACGGGCCGCCGTACGTCCGTGTTCGGTGGCCCGGACGACGAACCCGAGGTGGTGTTCCCGCCGGGAACGGCCTTCTCGGTCCTGGCCCTGCGGCCGCCCGAAGACGACGAGGGCCCGATCCGGGTGCTCCTGCGTGAGATCTCGCCCGCCGAGGCCGCTGAGGCTTCGGCCGGTGCCTCTGACGACCGGTTCAGGGAGAGGGACGGCCGGGCACGGACCCAGCTGACGGCCTGGTTCGAGCGCAGGGACATGCTCGCCCCCGAGGACCGCCGTCCCCTGCCGGACGCCACCCGCTACCACCTGTCCCCGGGAGCCGCCCTCCACTGACGTCGGGCCTCACGCCTCAGGCCTCACGCCCGGCAGGCCGTCACCTCGATCTCGATCATCAGCCCGGGCACGAGCAGCTGATTGACCTGGAGGGTGGTGGAGGTGGGGAAGGGGCCGTCGCCGTAGACGCTCTTCCGGTAGGGCAGGGCGCCGACCAGGGCCGACATGTCCGTGACGTACATGTTCTCGCGCACGACATGGCGGAAGCCGAGGCCGTACTGGGCGAGGCTCTCCCTGATCCGTTCGTAGACGAACTTCATCTGGGCGGGCAGGTTGTCGGGGGCCACGGGGTTGAAGTCCTTGTCGAGCGCCGCCGTTCCCGACAGCCAGACGACGTTGTCCACCCGCACGCCCTGGGAGTAGCCGAGGGACCTCTGCTGGGACTCCCAGTAGTAGGCGAGGTCGGAGCGGCTCGGGGGACCGGCGGCCGCCTGGGGCGCGGGGAGTTGAGTGGCGGCAGCGGCCACGCCGGTGGCGCCGAGGCCGGTCAGGAGGCGGCGACGGAGCAGCTTCCTGCTCTTGGCGTCGGCGGCGGAAGGCTCGCTCCGGTTTCCCATCCTTGTGCATCTCCTCTGACGAGTCGACGGCAAGATCCCAGCGGTGGAGCGGAGCGTAGGTCCCCTGTCAGGGGCAGGTCAAGATGCCCAGTCTCGATGCCCAGTCCCGCCCCGGTCCCTACCCCAGCGTCGCGAGCGCCGGGCCGTCGGGGCGGACGGTGATGCCGTACGCGGCCCTGGTCGGCGCCGAGCGGAAGCGCGGTACGTGGGCGGGCAGGAGGTGTTCGAGGAGAACCGTCGACTCCCGCAGCGCGAACTGCAGACCCAGGCACGCCCGGGGCCCGATCCCGAACGGGAGGTAGCTCCCGGGGTGACCGGGGCGGCGTCCGGGGGTCGTGAAGCGCCCCGGGTCGAACCGCTCGGGGTCCTCCCAGAGGTCCGGGTCCCGGTGAGTGAGGTACGGGCAGACAAGGACGTCGGTTCCGGCCTCGACCTGGTAGCCGGCGAGGACATCGTCATCAGCCGCCGAGCGCGGCAGCATCCAGGCCGACGGGTAGAGCCGCAGCGTCTCGTGGACGAGCGCCTGGACGGCCTGGCGCCGTTCGGGAGAGCCCTCGGCGCCCGCGGCGAGCGCCTGCTCCCGCGCCTGCGGGTTGCGGTCCAGGAGGAGATAGAGCCACGTCAGGGTGGTGGCGGTGGTCTCGTGGCCGGCGACGAGGAGGGTGACCAGCTCGTCCCGGATCAGCCGGTCGGTGTACGCGGGGAGCGTTCCGGCCGCCTCGACCAGGACGTGCAGCAGGCCCGGGCCGTCGGGCGGCACCGCGTCTCCGTCCCGGACGGCGGCGATGGCCCGGCTCGCCACGGCGTCGATCCTCGCCAGCTCGTCGGCGACGGCCCCTTGGGCGGCGGCCGCGTCGGAGGGCAGGCTGGGCAGCGCGGCCACCACGGCGGGCACGGCGTCGAGCTCACGCTCCGTCAGGGGGTCGAGGGGATGTCCCGTCATGGAGCGCCAGATGGTGTCCAGGGCGAAGCGGCGCATCTCCTCGCCGACGTCGAACACCTGCCCTGTCCGGGCGTACGCGGCCCAGCGCGCCGCGGCGGTCCGGGCGGCCTCGCCGATCCGCTGCTCGTAGCGCCGCATGCCCCTGCCGGTGAACTGCGCCTGCAGCACCTTCCGTTGCCGCTGCCACGCCTCGCCCGTCGCGGCCAGCACGCCGTCGCCGATCAGCAACCGGGCACGGTGCGAGCGTTTCACGTAGAGGCTGGCACGGAGCGCGAGTACGTGCTGCACGGCCTCCGGGTCGGTCACCAGGACGGTCGGTCGCGGACCGAGCCGGAACCCGGCGACGCCGCCGAGCCGTTCGCGTGCCTGGGAGAGCAGGTCGACGAGTTCCCCTCCGTCGGCCTGCCACTGCCGGACGAGTGCGGGGTCCAGTTCGGGTACGGAAACGGGGCGGGCGGTCATGTCCACGGGATGCTCCTGTTCGACGGCTGTACGTCGGCACGGACCGGACACGGGGGGCGGACGGGAGACAGGGTGTGAGGCAGGGCGGGAGACAGGGCGAGGTGCGGGCGGCGGCGCAGCACGCACTGTAGGAGAGCGGGCGCGGTGGACGACAGACCACCACGCCCGCTCTCCGTCAGACGGGCACGTCGGCTCAGACGCGGTCCGCCGCGATCAGGACGTACTGGAACGAGCCGTCCTTGTACGAGTTGATGAACGCCTCCTCGATTCCGGTGACCAGGGACGACGTGGCCCGCAGCTCCCAGTAGGGCAGGGTCTCGGGCGTCAGGTCGACGATGGCCTGCGGGACGAGACGGTTGTCGGCCATGGCGCGCAGGTACTCCCGGCGGGAGTGGATGTTGCACTCGAAGTGCGCGTTGATCTGGGAGACCCACTTCGAGGGCTGTCCGTAACGCGGGTTCCAGCAGCCGGTGATGGTCACGTAGCGACCGCCGACCTCCAGGACGCGGGAGTGCTCGGCGAAGAGGTCGTGCAGGTCGACGTACATGCTCGACTCGTTGTTCCACGAGGCCGCCGCCTGCCCCGTCTCGAAGGGCGTGTCGAGCATGTTGCACACACGGGCGTGGACGGAGTCCTCGATGCCGAGTTCACGGGCGCGCTGGTTCGCGAAGTCGGCCTGCGTGGCCGAGAGGGTGACGCCCTCGACCTTGCACCCGAACCGCTGGTGCGCCATGACCATCGAACCGCCCCGGCCGCAGCCGGCGTCCACGAGCGTGTCGTCACCCCCGATGGAGCCGAGGTGGTCCAGGAGAACGCCCGTCTGGGCCGACTCCAGGCGGTGGAGTTCGGCGATCAGCTTCTTCTCGTACGCGCTGTCCTCGGCATCCCCGAGGGCCGCGTGGTCCACGTCGCCGATGCCGTAGTGGTGGTGGTAGAGCCCGTCGACGTCACCGAGGCGCAGGTTCACGGGCCTGGCCTCGTTGTTCCAGTAACGGGCGATGTCTCCCTGGTAGGGCGTCGCCGGGGCGGGGATGAAAGCGGTGGCGCCGGCGACAGTGGGGAGCTGAGTGTTGGTCATGTATCGATCCGTTCTTACCAGAAATCGGGCAGGCTGTAGCGGTAGGTGTTGGTCTGGTGCCAGTAGTGGTTGCCGTCGACCCACGAGGCCACGCCGTGCAGGAAGCGCACGACGTTCGGGATGGGGCAGGCGGCGGCCAGATCGGCGGCCGCGTCCTCGAAGGCGTGCATGAGGTCGTTGTGGACCTCGACCGCCTTCAGATACGCGTCGCGCTCCGAGAGCTCCTCGCGCTCGGCGATCACCACGGGCAGATTCAGGTGCCGGCCGGGGCTGTTGAGCTCCTTGGTGTAGGAGTACAGGTCGTTGACGATGGTGGTCGCGTTGCCGGCGAGCGCGATGACCCGTTGCATGGCGGGCTGCGCGTGGAGGTCGGCCGGCAGCTCGTAGCCGCCGACGGTGTCGGTGATCGTGGGGCAGGGGCGGAAGTTGTTGAACTGCCGCATCGCCAGGTACTCCCACACCTCCGGCACGTGGTCCGTCTCGGCCCACGCGGCCTCGGCGAGG
Source organism: Streptomyces sp. NPDC058579 (assembly GCF_042718575.1). Classification (NCBI taxonomy): domain Bacteria; kingdom Bacillati; phylum Actinomycetota; class Actinomycetes; order Kitasatosporales; family Streptomycetaceae; genus Streptomyces; species Streptomyces sp. NPDC058579. Next base: position 35,969 of record NZ_JBHXPI010000017.1, on the reverse strand, counting down.
TACCCCAGGTGCAGCCGGGCCATGTCGTGCCGGAACCGGTCGGCCTGGGAGGGCGTGGACTGCTGGACGAGGTACTCCATCGCGGAGCGGTAGGCGCGGCGCGGGGCGTCCGCGTGCAGCGACTCGGCCCACTGCGGCTGGTAGTCCACCGTGGTGTGGAGGGGGTCGAGGGCGGTGTGCGCCAGGAGGAGGCGGCCCCCGAGGCCGATGGGCGAACCTCCGTGGTCCTCGCAGTAACAGTCGTCGACCGCGTTCTCGGCGACCATCAGCCGCGTGGCGATGAGCAGGTGGTCGACGGTCGGAGCGTCCGGATGGCAGGCGACCATGTAGCGCCCGACGGAGAAGCCGTCGAACTGGCCCTCCCACTCCTCGGGGAACAGCTCGACCTCCTCCACCGCCCAGTCCTTGATCCGGCGGCTGACCTCCTCCACGCGCACTGGGTCGGGTTCACCGACCGGGTGGTGGTAGAGACCGGGGATCGGTCGGCCCTCCGCCGCTTCTGCCGCCGCATCGTCCGATCCCGCCGGTTCCGCCGGCTCCTCGGACGTCGGCGGCGCCGGGGGCTCCTCGCGTCGGACCGGATAGAGGCCCGACGTGCCCAGACCGGTGGGGCCGCGCAGGATCCGTTCCAGTGAGGACAGGGCAGGGGAGAGCCCGGGATCGGGCATCCGTAACTCCTTGGTGGGGTGGGGAACTGACGTGACCGGCTGTGGGGCGTGGACCGTCCGGGCGGGAGGCCCTAGTGGCGCCAGCGCGCGATCTGTACGTTCTCCAGCACGCCGAGGGCGTTGGGCACGAGGATCGCGGCGGAGTAGTAGGCGGTGACGAGGTACGACATGATCGCCTGCTCGCTGATGCCCATGAAGCGCACCGACAGGCCCGGTTCGTACTCCTCCGGCAGACCCGTCTGGCGCAGCCCGATGACGCCCTGGTTGTCCTCGCCGAGGCGCATGGCGAGGATCGAGCTGGTGTTCTCCGCGCTGATGGGAATCTTGTCGCAGGGCAGGATCGGGACCCCGCGCCAGGCGAGGACCTGGCGCCCTTCGAGCTCGGCGGTCTCCGGGTAGAGCCCGGAGGCGTTCCACTCGCGCCCGATCGCGGCGATCGTCCGGGGGTGGGCGAGGAAGAGCTTGGTGCCGCGGCGGCGGCAGAGCAGCTCGTCGAGGTCGTCCGGGGTGGGCGGGCCGGAGTGGGGCTGGATCCGCTGCTTGTAGTCGGCGTTGTGCAGCAGACCGAACTCGCGGTTGTTGATCAGCTCGTACTCCTGGCGCTCCCGCAGCGCCTCGACGGTGAGCCTGAGCTGCTCCTCCGTCTGGTGCATCGGCCCGTTGTAGAGGTCGGCGACCCTCGTGTGGACCTTCAGCACCGTCTGCGCGAGGGAGAGTTCGTACTCCCGCGGCTTGAGCTCGTAGTCCACGAACGCACCGGGCAGCGCGATTTCGCCGGTGTGGCCCGCGGACATCGCGATCTCGGCCTCGCCGTGGTGGTTCTGTCGCTGGCGGGGCAGCGAGCTGAACCGCTGGACGTGGGCCTGGAGATGGGGGGCCGAGGAGAGCACGGCGGCGAAGTCGGCGCGGGAGAGGGTGAGCAGGGTGCCCGCGGTCTCGGCGGTGGCGGAGTAGTCCCAGCTGCCCTCGCCGTCCAGGAGGACGTGCTCGCCGAACCGGTCGCCGTCGGCGAGCATCGCGACGCCGACCTCGTCGCCGTACTTGCCGACAGAGGTCTGGTTGATCCGGCCGCGGGCGATCAGGTGGATGTGCCGGGCGGGTGTACCGCGTTCGACCAGCACCTCGCCGGCACGGAAGTCGCGCTGGACGCACCGGCCGGCGATCGCGGTCAGCACCTCCACGTCCTCGAAGCCGCGCAGCAGGGGCAGTTCGCCGAGCTCCTGGGGGATCACCCGTACGTCCGTGCCGTCCTGGACGAACTCGATGCGCCCGTCGCCGACGGTGTAACTGAGCCGCCGGTTCACCCGGTACGCGCCGCCCTTGGTGTCGACCCAGGGGAGCATCCGCAGCAGCCAGCGATCGGTGATCTCCCGCATCTGCGGGGCGGACTTGGTCGTGCTGGCGAGCTTGCGGGCGGCCGCGGTGCTCAGGCTGGACTGCTGGGGCGGTGCCGCCTCGGCTTCCGGGCCGGTCTCAATGGTCATCGGACGAGAACTCCTTAGGCACGGCGAAGAGAGGGAAGTCGAGGGGCGGAAAGCGGGTCGTATCGTCGGGAATCCGTCCGGATCCTGGTGAACAGTAGCGGCGGGATTGCCCTGGTCACCGCTTGATCCCGGGGGGATTACCTCGATGAAGTGACCTTGATTCGTACGGGGTTTATTCGGGCGAGCGACGGCATTTGAGCCACCTGACCGAGAGCCGTCGGGCGGCGACAAGCCAGGAGGCGGCCGCCTCCGGCCGCCCCGCGATCACGACGGGCTCTTCGATGAGCCGGACGGTCGGCGGTGTCGCGGGCACCGGCCGCGTCCACGCGGCCCGGGTGTCCGTGACCTCGGAGAGGCGCCAGTCCCGGCACGTGCTGTCGAGCGCCAGCGGGAAGAGGGTGAGCGTGCCGTCCCGCGCGATGTGCATCCGGACGAAGCCCTTGTGGTCGTCGATGGACTGCCCGGACATCTGCCACTCGGCGGGCTCGCCCTCGTGGGACCACAGCACCCACAGGGCGAAGAGCTGGGAGCCGAGCGTCGCGCCCATCACTCCGGCGACGATCACCAGGATCACCAGGACGATGAGGCCGTTCCAGGAGGACGCGAACGACCGTGCCATGGCGACGGTGACGGTCAGGGCCGCGGCGGTGACCGCCACCTGGAGCAGCCCGCCCAGGACCGGCCCGGACGGTGCCCTGGGCCGCCGTTCGCTCAGCAGCCCTCTCCACCAGCCGATCAGGAAGGGCAGGACGAAGAGCAGGGCACTCGCGCAGAGCAGGCCGAGCAGGTCGTCGCGGTCGGCGCCCTGTAGGGCGCCGGCGGGGTTGTGCCGGCCTTCGCCCAGCGCGAACGCGCCACACATGATCAGGGCGAGCACCATGTGCACCACCCCGGCCAGGACCGCGAACCCGGGGTTGCGCCGAGGGAGGAAGTGCGGCGAGAAGGGGTTGGCGATGCCGCGGGCGAGCGAGCGGGACTCCGCAGGAGCCGGGTACGTGTGCGGGGCGAGGGCGAACGAGAGCGGCGGGTCGTCCTTCTCCCGCAGCCGCGAGGCGGCCGACGGCAGCGACAGCTCCTTCGGGAGCCGGTCCGTGGCCGCCAGGTACGCGCCGCCCAGGCCGCAGGTCACCATCTGGCGGCGACGCGGGTCCGGCGGGAGGGCGCCCTCGGCTCCGGGCCCGCCGGCTCCGGGCCCGTCGTCGGGGAGCCGTTCCGCGTAGCGGGCGTAGTGGTGCTTGTCGCCGGTCAGCCACAGCCGGATCGACGCGCCCGTGGGCTCGTACGTCCGGGTCGTCCGGTCGAACCGGCTCCGTACGATGTTGCGGTCGAACCAGTGCAGGGAGTTGAAGGCGTCGGGCTCCTCGACGCTCTTCACCCAGGTCGGCGCGGCGGAGCAGACGATCACGCTGTCGCCCGGCTCCAGGAGCGCCGACAGGTAGGTCTCGAAGTAGCGCCGCTGCGGGTCGTCGACGTAGGAGCCGAGTTGGCTGTCGAGGCCGACGAGCCACCAGCGCTTGGGCAGTTGCACGGCGAAGTAGCTCCGGGTCTGCCGGGTCTCCCAGCCGCCGATGGGGCGCTCCTGGGCGAACACCCGCAGGAACGCGGTGAGTCCGTCGTACCAGTCGTGGTTGCCCGGCAGCGCGACCATGAGCGGCTCGTCCGGGGCCGAGGGGAGCGCGGCGCGGTAGGGGCCCTTCATCCGGTCCTCGTACGCGCTCGTCGACGCCACCGGGTACACCTGGTCCCCGCCGAGGACGAGCAGCGAGCCACGGGGGAGCGGGGTGTGCTCGGGCACGGCGAGCGAGTCGGCGCCCAGAGCGGCCGCCACCGAGGCCGTCGCCTCGAAGCCGTCGCCGAGGTCCGCGACGAAGTCGATCCAGATCTCCTCCGCCCGGGGGTCCGCCAGCGGCGCGTGCAGGAGTGCGGCCTCGAGGGCGCCCTGGATCTCGCGCTTGTCCGAATAGCCGGCGAACATGGCTGCGAGGCCGACCTTGACCGCCGTACGGGTCAGCTCCTTGGGGGCCAGCCAGCGCACCGGTTCCTGGGGGGTGAACCGGAGCGTCTCCGCGTGCTTGCGCAGCTCATGGAAGTCCACGACGGCTCCTCCTCGGTCTCGGCGGACTCGGTCACGGCGGACTCGATCAGGCGGAATTCGGTCAGAGTGGAGACCAGGGCAGGACGTTCTGCGCGTACACGTCCCACAGCTTTCCGGCGAAGAACTGCCCGAACCGCCCGAGCGTGGTCACCCTGCCGGGCAGCGTCGGCGCTTCGACCCTGAAGGTGGTGAGCTGCTTCAGGAAGTCGGTGGGGCGGATGCGCACGGTTCCCGAGGCCACCGTCTCGGCCTCGGACTCCTCGTCGGCGTGGACGTGGCCACGGAGTACGCGCGTGTGGAGGACGGACGTGTCGTTCCAGACCCCCTTACGGGAGTCCTCGCGGACGTCCTTGTACCCGCTGAGCGTGAGCCGGTGACCGGCCCGGTCGGCGAAGAACACGCGATAGAGCATCCGCAGGTGCTGCGGGTCGTCGTGCTCCACGAAGAGTTGGAAGGTTCCTCGTTCGATGGGAAGGCGCCCGCCCAGTTCCTGGCAGACGATCTCTCCGCGCAGCGAGGCCTCGTGCGCGGGGTCGGCGAGGAAGCGGTCCACTCCCTGGATGTCGACGGTCACGTGCAGAGCGAGGTCGGCCGTAGCTCCGCCCTCCGGCGGGATCTCGGCCTCGACGTCGTGCTCCCCGAAGTCCAGACGGCCCACCATGCGTTCGGTGAAGCGCAGCCGGGTCTGATCGTCGGGGCGGCCCGGAGGGGCGCCGGGCTTCCAGGGAATCCCCTGGTCCGTGCACCAGGAGCGGGCACGCTGGACTCCGAGCTCGACGGCTTGGGTGAAACGGTCCCTGCTGAAGTTGATGAGGTAGTTGAGGGGTACCTCGCCCTCCAGAAGCCGGACATCGATCAGCCGGCCGAACTCCCCTTCGTCCCCTCGGCGGAGGGCCGCGTTGCTGGCCTCGATCCGGCGCAGCCAGTGCTGCAACTGACCGTTGGCCGTCGTCTCGATGATGTGGAAGTAGTTGGCGATGAAGCCGTCACGCCAACGGTGCCTCCGGCTGACCGTCCAGATGATCCACAGCTCGTCACAGCCCCGCCGAATCGCCTCTTCGACGTTTCCGTCGGTGAGATAGACCGGGTCGATGTAGGTCTGCCCGTCGATGACGACCGGAGGGAACCACATGGGCAGTGCCACGCCGGCGCAGAAGCGCTCCTCGTCCATGCGGTCGGCGGTCACCACCTCGAGTTCGTTGGAGCTGAAGTTGTAGAGATTGAAGGTGGCTTCCCGATCGGTGGCCCGGATGCGATCCCAGTCCAGCCCCCAGTCAGGGAAGACGCGACGCCGATAGCCGTCCAGCGTGAAGAGGGAACGGGCGTACGGCCCCTTCGGCAACTCTCGCCAGTTCGGCGTGACGCCCTTGAGTGGAGAGAGCTTGCGCCAGTTGTCCGCGATCTCCCGCCCGGACATCCCCTGGCAGTACATCGCGAGGTTGAATATGCCTCCGCTGGCGCCATCGGTATGGTCGAAGCTCAACTCGGCCTCGTCGAGCAGGACTTGGAGGACGCCCGCCTGGTAGGCGACCTTCAGGCCGCCGCCGGCGAGGATGAGCGATCTGCGCGTCATGAGGGTCCCGTACCGTTCTGCTGGAGGTCCTCGACGAGGCGGCGGGCCGACCGGTCGGCCAGCGCCGCGATGGTGAGCGAGGGGTTCGGGCCCACGGGTCCGGGCAGCACCGAGCCGTCGGCGATCGAAAGACCCGGACAGCCGTACACCCGCCCGAAGGAGTCCACCACGCCTTCCCGCGCGTTGTTTCCCATCGGCGCGCCGCCCACGGGATGCACGGTGATGAGGCGGTTGAGCAACCACAGGGGATTCGCGGCGTAGCGTCCGCCGAGACTGTGGGACACGGCCTGCATGGTCTCGTTCATCTGGTTGAAGTACTCATTGGACGCGGCCAGTTTCCAGTCGAGGTCCAGATGCCCGTCCCGGAGGAACATCCGGCCGTTGGGGACGTCTCGTCCCATGCCGAGCAACGGCAGGGACGTCGCGGTGAACAGCCCCTTGCCCATGGCGTCGTTGAGCTGTCGTCCGACCTGGCTCCTGGCGGTCCTGGTGAGTTGGGACCATCCTCGCCGCAGCAGGAACCTCCCGACCCTGTTGGACAGGGTGAGGACGTTGTGCTCGACGAGCCAGTTGAGGAACTCCGGGTATCCGGCGTCCTCGATGTAGAAACCCCGGTCCTTCGGGCCGCTCCCCTTGCGGTCCACCTTGATGGCACTGGTGATGACCGGGCCGTAACTCGGTTCCAGGAGGCGGGGCTCGGTCTCTCCGGGTACGTCCGGATCTGCCTTCCGTGCCTTGAACACCAGGCCGAGAAAGTCCCCGTTCCCGGAGAAGCGGGTACCCAGCGCGGGGCTGAGCGCGGGAAAGGCGCTGCGGTTCCGCAGCAGCAGATAGGTGGTGCCGAGCGTCCCGGCGGAGAGGACCAGCCGCCTGGTCCTGATGGTGCGCCGTCGGGGAGGAGCCGACGGATCTCCGGCGGCGTCGGCATCGGCGTCGTGCTCGATGTAGGAGACCAGGAACCCTTCCTGGACCCGTTCGAACGAGCGGACCTCGCAGAGGGTGCGGATCTCCGCGCCGAGCCGGTAAGCGGCGCTGAGGTAGGTGAAATCCAGACTGTTCTTGCTGCCGAAGTTGCAGCCCAGGTCGCATTCCCCGACGAGCCTGCACCCGTAGCGCGGGGCTTGGTGGAGATTGTCGTCACCGCCCGGGAGGGGAGCTCCGGGACGGTCTCCGAAGGAGACGGCCAGCTTCGGAAGCTCCCACGGAAGCCCGAGGCTTTCGGCAGCTTCCTTCATGGCGCGGGTCTTGGGCGTGTGCGCGTAGGGCTCCATATCGAAGGGGTACTGCTCCGCGCCCAGCATGGTCTCGACGGATCCGTAGTGCGGGTCCAGGTCCTCATAGGTGACGGGCCAGTTCTCGTAGCCCCCGTCGAACGACTCGTGCACGAACCAGTCCTCCGGCTTGCGGATCAGCACGTTCGCGTAGATCAGGGAGCCACCGCCGAGCCCGCTGGACACCAGGGCGTCCATCTTCGAGAAGCTCCACATGTCGTACATCCCGAACAGGCGGGAATCCGGATCCCAGAAGTTCTTGGCCGTTTCGTGGGGACTCCGCGGAAAGGAGCCGGGAGGGTACCGCTTTCCCCGTTCGAGAACGCACACGCGGAGCTTGGCCTCGGCCAGCCGGTACGCGGTCACGGAGCCGCCGAATCCCGATCCGACGACGACGGCATCGAAGACGTCCACGCTCGCCACCTCTCGGAGACGACGCCGAAACAAATGCCCTGACTGCCCCCGTCGGCGGCTGCCGCGCGCACGACCTCCCTCCATGGTTCACCCAGGTGGCGTGACGCGCACGTCGGTGGGACGTGTCCCTGACGAGCCCCGGACGTGCCCCGGACATGCCTCGACGTACCCCCGTACGGGTCGGCGGGCTCGCCCGGGAGCGTGCCGACCCGTCCAATGGACGGGGCGGGGTGGGTACGGGAGGCCGGATGAGGTGGGCGAGCCGGGTGCGGAGCATCCGGGGGCGTGCCGAGAGCCGTTTTCCCGTTCTCACCGAGCTGACGAGCAGGCTGATGAGCGGGAACCTGCTGGACGCGGGAACCCGGCTCGCGGCCCAGGCGTTCTTGGCAGCGGTACCGCTGCTGTTCGCCCTGGCGGCCTTCGCGCCGCACGGCGTACGGGACCAGATGCGCGACTCCCTGCGCGCCATGTTCGGCCTGACCGGCGTGTCGGACCAGGAACTGCAGAAGGTCCTGAACGGGTCGGCGCCCGAAGGGCTCAAGGAGACCACCGGGGCCGTGGGCGCGCTCGTGGCCCTGGTGTCGGCCACGAGCTTCAGCCGCGCCATGGCCCGGGTGTGCGAGCGGGCCTGGGGGCTGCCCAGGGCGGGGACCCGGATCGCCGCCTGGCGGTGGGCGGTGTGGCTGCTGGCCCTGGTCCTCGTGGTGCTCCTCCAGGCGCCGATCCGCAGCGGCTTCGGGGCCGGCGCGTGGCTGGGCGTGCCGCTGTACTTCCTCGTCAGCACCGGGGTCTGGCTGTGGACCCAGCACCTCCTGCTGGTCAAGCGCGTCCGGTGGCTGCCGCTCCTGCCCGGCGCCCTGCTCGCCGCGGCGGCCACGACCGTCCTCGGCCTCACCGCACGCATCTACATGCCCAACGCGCTCAACCGGGCCCTGAGCGAGTACGGCTCGCTTGGCCTGGTCCTGACGATGCTGTCGTGGCTGATCGTGGTGTGCGCCGCGCTCACCTTCGCGTTCACCATCGGCGCCGTACTCGCGCGGGAACCTCCGCTCAACCGCCACCTGGGGACCGACCGTCCCGACGACGCCTGAAACGTTCACCCGGACGGAGCAGTCCCGATCGTGCCCGTCCCGAGCGCGGGAGGAGGGTGGGGGATGACGCGTCGGCCATCGCTCGGCAGATGCGCGAGGAGCGAGGGAGAGCCCGATCGATGACCGGGAACGAGCACCCCGAGACCGGCAACGAGCACCCCAATACCGGGAACGAGCACTCCAGGCCGGCCGAGCAGGGGATCGTGCGGGGCAACGAGGAGGTCCTGCGGCGGCTCCCCTTCGATGACACGCGCGACTTCGACGACGCGCGCCGCGGCTACATGGGGACGGCGGAGGAGACGGTCGTCCGCGACCCCCAGGGGCGCACGGTCTGGGACCTGGAGGCGTACGACTTCCTCCAGCAGGACTGCCCCGACACGGCCAACCCCAGCCTGTGGCGGCAGAGCAGGCTCGTCGCCGAGCACGGCCTCTTCGAAGTCGTCGAAGGCATCTACCAGGTCCGCGGGTTCGACCTCTCCAACATGACGGTCGTCGAGGGCGACCGGGGCGTCCTGGTGATCGACCCCCTCATCTCCGCGGAGACCGCGGCGGCGGCCCTCGCGCTCTACCGCGCCCACCGGGGCACCCGGCCGGTGACCGGTGTCCTCTACACCCACAGCCACGCCGACCACTTCGGCGGCGTACGCGGCGTGCTGACCGACGAGCAGGTGACGACCGGCGTCCCGGTCATCGCCCCGACCGGCTTCCTGGAACACGCCGTCAGCGAGAACGTCTACGCGGGTACGGCGATGGCCCGACGCGCGGCCTACATGTACGGTGCCGTGCTGCCCAAGGGGGAGCGGGGCCAGATCGGCGCGGGCCTCGGACAGGCCACCTCGGCAGGCTCGGTCGGGCTGATCGCGCCGACCCTGGACGTCACCCGCACCGGACAGACGGAGACCGTGGACGGCATCCGCATGGCCTTCCAGCTGACACCCGGCACCGAAGCCCCCGCCGAGCTGAACATCCACTTTCCCGACCACGCCGCGCTCTGCATGGCGGAGAACGCCACCCACAACCTGCACAATCTGCTCACCCTGCGCGGAGCCGAGGTGCGCGATCCGCGCGAGTGGGCACGGTACCTGACCGAGGCCGTCGCCCTCTTCGGCGCCGACACCGACGTCGCGTTCGCCTCGCACCACTGGCCGGTCTGGGGGCGCGAGCGGGTCGTCGAGTACCTCTCCGAGCAGCGCGACGTCTACACCTACCTGCACGACCAGACCCTGCGCATGCTCAACCAGGGCTACACGCCGCTGGAGATCGCCGAGCAGATGAGGATGCCGCCGGCCCTGGAGCGGGCCTGGCACACCCACGGCTACTACGGCTCGGTCAGCCACAACACCAAGGCCGTCTACCAGCGGTACATGGGCTGGTTCGACGGCAACCCGGCCCACCTCTGGGAGCATCCGCCCGTCGAGAGCGCCACCCGGTACGTGGAGTTCATGGGCGGCGCCGACGAGGTGCTGCGCCGCGCCCGCGAGTCGTACGCGCGGGGCGACTACCGCTGGGTGGTCCAGGTGGTCAACCACGTGGTGTTCGCCGACCCCGGCAACGCCGCGGCCCGCGAGCTCCAGGCCGACGCGCTCGAGCAGCTGGGGTACGGCAGCGAGAACGGCCCCTGGCGCAACTTCTACCTCACGGGAGCCATGGAACTGCGGCAGGGCTCCGCCGGTACGCCGACGGTCGTCGCCTCTCCCGACGTGCTGCGCGCGCTCACCCTCGACCAGCTCTTCGACTCCCTCGCCATCCGGGTCGACGGACCGAACTGCTGGGACGCGGACATCTGCGTCCGCTGGAACCTCACGGCGGGCGACCCCGTCACCCTCCGGCTGCGCAACGGCGTCCTCACCCACGTCACCGGCACCGGCCCGGCCGCGTCCGAACCGGACGTCCAACTGACCCTGGACGAGGAGGCCCTGCGCGCGGTCCTGCTGGGCGTCACCCCCCTGCCCGACCTGGTCGAGCAGGGCAGGGCGACGGCCGAAGGCGACCTGACGAAGGTGGCCGAACTCCTCGGCCACCTCAGCGACCCGGACCCGGACTTCGCGATCGTCACGCCGTGAGTGGTCGGTTCCCGTCGGCGACGAACCCGGCGACCTCCTGGGCGAAGCGCTCGGGCTCCTCCAGGTGGCCGAAGTGGCCGCTGTTCTCCAGGATCAGGAGCCGGGAGTAGGGGATCAGCTTGTGGAGTTCCTCGGCCCATCGCACCCCGCACACGACGTCGTGGCGGCCGGCCACGACGAGTGTGGGCACCTTCAGGGTGGGCAGGGCCGCGCGGTCGTCGATGACGTCGGGTTCGCCGTGCTCGTCCTGGCCCGAGATGTAGGACGCCCGCAAGGCCTCCCGGAAGCTGTCCCATCGCCGCGTGTCCGCCCAGTAGTCGGCGACGTACGCCGGGACGATTCCCTTGGCCGCCTCCATCATGGCGGTGTCGTCCGTGATCGACGGGAACGTCCCGAACGCCGCCATCACGGCCTGCAGTTCCGGACGCTCCGCGTGCCGGGTCGCGAACTCCGTCACCCGGCGCATGAGTTCCTCGCCGTGCTCGGGGCCGGTTACGGGCGCGCTCTCGTACAGGACGACCCCAGCGAGCTGGTCGGGGTGGTGGAGTGCGTGGTACTGGGCGACGAAGCCGCCGTGCGAGTGCCCCAGGACGTGCACCCGGTCCACGGGCAAGTGGTCGATGTCGGGGGCAGGACGCGTGGGATCGGCGGAAGTTCGATCCCGATCATGTGAGGTGGGTCACGCCGGCGTGCTGGGGAGACGGACCGTGACGACGAGCCCGCCGGTGGGGCGCGGGGCGAGGTCGAGGGTGCCGTCGTGTGCACGGACGATGCTGTGCACGATGGCCAGGCCGAGCCCGACGCCGACGTGCTCGTCGGTCCGTGCGTCGCGTGCGCGTTCCGTACCGCGCTGGAAGGGTTCGGTGAGGGTCGGTACGAGTTCCGGAGGGATCGGATGACCCGTGTTCTCGACCCGCAGCACGCAGGCGTCGCCCTCCGCTTCGGTGTGGACCGTCACGGTCCCGCGGGTCCCGCCGGTCTCGTCGGCGGGGAGGTTGTGGACGATGGCGTTCTGGACGAGGTTCGTCATCATCCGCAGCAGGAGCTCCGAGGAGCCGCTGGTCCGGGTCGCCCCGCCGGTGACGTCGAGCGTGATCCCGCGCCGTTCGGCGAGGGGGAGCAGGGTTTCGGCGGCTTCCTCGGCGACGAGGGAGAGGTCGACGCTCTCGCGGGCGAAGGTCCGCCGGTCGCTGCGGCTCAGCAGCAGGAGGGCCTCGGTGAGGTCGATCGCCCGCGTGTTGACGGCCTGGAGGCGTTCGAGGAGTTCGTCCCGGTCCCGCGTCGGGTCCTTGCGGGCGACGTCGAGCAGGGTCCGCGAGATCGCCAGCGGTGTGCGCAGCTCGTGGGAGGCGTTCGCGGCGAACCGCTGTTGCTCGGCGACGTGCGACTCCAGCTGTTCGAGCATCGAGTCGAAGGCGTCGGAGAGTTCACGGAACTCGTCCTTGCGGCCCTCCATGTGGATCCGATGGGACAGCGACCCGCTCCCGGCCCTCCGCGCCGCGGCCGTGATCCGGGTGAGCGGCGCGAGCATACGGCCGGCGAGGAACCACCCCCCGACCAGGCCGAACACGAGCAGGAAGAGCATCGAGAGCGCCGCGGCGGGGGCGAAAGTACGCACGAGGAGGTAGCGGTTGGGTGATTTGCCGAGGAGGCCCTGCGGGTTGTCGGGTACATAGCGCAGGATGAACAGCCACACCACGGCCAGGAGCAGGGCGCCGGCGACGGCGAGGAACCCGGCGTAGCTGAGGGTGAGCTTCAGCCGTGCGCTGAGCCCGGGGCGCCTAGGCATCGGCGCTGCCGGACCCGGACCCGGACCCGGACCCGGACCCGGAGCCCGGGCCAGGACCGGGACCGGGGCCGGGACGGGAGTCGGCGTCGATGCGGTAACCGACCCCCGGCACCGTGGCGATGATCCACGGCTCGCCGAGCCGCTTGCGCAGCGCCGAGACGGTGATGCGTACGGCGTTGGTGAGAGGGTCGGCGTTCTCGTCCCAGGCCCGTTCGAGGAGCTCCTCGGCGCTGACGACCCCGCCCTCGGCGGCGACGAGCACTTCGAGGACGGCGAACTGTTTACGGGTGAGCGCGACGTAACGCCCGTCGCGGAATACCTCCCGGCGGAACGGGTCGACCCGCAGCCCCGCGATCTCGCGGACCGGGGGCCGGGCGTACGCGCGTCGGCGGTCGAGCGCCCTCAGCCGCAGGACCAGCTCCCGCAGGTCGAACGGCTTGGTGAGGTAGTCGTCGGCACCGAGCTCGAACCCGGAGGCCTTGTCGTCGATCCGGTCGGCTGCGGTGAGCATGAGGATCGGGATCCCGCTGCCGGAGGCGACGATGCGCCGGGCGACCTCGTCGCCGGAGGGGCCGGGGATGTCGCGGTCGAGGACCGCGATGTCGTAGGAGTTGACGCTGAGCAGCTCCAGGGCGGTGTCGCCGTCGCCCGCGATGTCGGCGGCGATCGCCTCCAGGCGCAGACCGTCACGGACGGCTTCGGCCAGGTAGGGCTCGTCCTCCACGATCAGTACGCGCATGACCGAAGCCTAGACACATCACCGGGCATGCCACTCAGCCCGCCGCCGCGGGCACCGGGCGGCGAGGCCGGTCCACCGGCGCCTCCGCCCGCGTGCGCCACCAGCGGCGCGACGCGAGCCCGGCCAGTACGGCGCCGGTGGCGTTGACCAGGACGTCGTCCACGGAGGACACCCGGTCGAGGTCGAGCACGTACTGCGCGGTCTCGACCAGGACCGAGCAGCCCGCCCCGAGCGCCAGGATCCGCGGTACGGACGCCGGCGCGGCGAACCTCATCGGGGCGAAGAACCCCAGCGCCGCGAAGACCAGCAGGTTGCCGACGATCCCGAGCGACCCCATCGTGACCAGGTCCCGCAGCGGCACCAGGCTCACCCGGGCGGGTACGACGCCCGCCCCGCCGCCCGGCATCAGGGTCATCCACACGAACGGCACCGTCCCGTGCACCATGCCCACCTCGGCCAGCGACCTCCGCCACGCCGACGTGCCGTCGACGCCGGCGGCCTTTCGAAGGCGCGCCAGAGCCCACACCACCAGCAGGGACAACGGCACCGCGGCCAGGGTCATGAGGACCACACCGTTGAACGTGTCGTAGCAACCGTGCCACCGCCCGGCCCTGCACGCCGGAGCGGCCATCATGAGCGGCCCCCGCACGACGAACAGGGCACTCGCGAGCCCGAGGACCGCCAGGCCGGCGATCACGATCCTGAGCGTGCGGCGGGGCGGCGCGGACGGGGAGGCGTCATGGTCCATGCCCCCATGAGAAACGGACCGTGGTTGCGACGGCGTATGCGGTTTTCGATATGCCCGCGATACACGCGACGACGGCGATACACGCGACGCCCGCGACGCCGGCTCGTCAGTCCCACTCGTCGCAGTACTCGATGTGGATCTCCCGTGCATCGCCGAGCGTGCCGTCGTTGGAGTGGAACTCGGTGCAGAAGTGCGGATAGCTCGGATGGACGGGGACGTACCCGGGACCGTGGCGGGCGACGTCGAGGAAGTGGCGGGCCGTGTCCTTGAACACTTTCGCGCTGCCGGTCATGAACAGGGTCTCGGCGTGGACGTGCTGGTGGAAGAGGTCGCGGTTCTCCCGGTGGTGCCGGGCCGCGGGGTCGATCGCGGGTTCGGTGGCGCGGCCCGGGTCCGGCAGCTTCACCGTCTGCGGACGCCCCTGGTCGAGGCGTCCGCGTACTTCCTTCCAGCGCGATGGCGCGAACTGGAGCGAGTGGTGCAGGAGGACCAGGTCGAGCTGCCTGGTGCCGGCGTCCGGCAGCTCGCGCGAGGGCGGGCGGTTGCCTCGCATGTGCAGATGGACCAGCGCGCCCGGTGAGGAGGCCGCGAGGGTCCACAGCCCGGCGATGCGCTGCGCGGCATCCTGATCGACGTAAGCGTCCAGGTGGCGGTCGTGGTCGAGGAGAATCGCGTGGGTCAGCGGCCGGGCCGGTCGGATGACCTTGAACGCCTGAGAACCCAGCCGTGCGTGGTGGAGGGTGATCGGTAGCTTCATCGCGCCTCATGATCACACGGCCGTTCTGTGGGGGCGTAGTGGTTATGAGCGCGGTCCCTTCGGCAGGTAGTACGGGCGGTTGTGGGTGGCCACCGGGGGTGACTGGTAGGTCCAGGCGCCGGTGGCCGGGGTGGTGGTGGGGAGGAGCGCGTGGAGGTCGTCGCCCAGGGTGGCGGCCGGGGTGTGGAGCCTGAGGTGCGTGCGGGTGGAGCGGTCCGGGGACGTCAGGTCGTACCAGCGGTACGGCTGGGAGAGGTTCATGGGGCCGGCGAGCAGGCGGCCCTCGGGGTCGGTGCCGTAGCCGGTGACCGGGGCGGAGTTGGCGGCGACCGAGGAGAGGCCCTCCAGGTCGGCCTTGATGTCGAGCAGCGGGCTCAGGCCCTTCTCCAGCGCGTCGCCCGGACCGATCGCGGCCGCGTTGCACCGCACCGTCCACGTGTCGCCCGCCGGACCGTTCAGGGACGGCATGCTCACCTCGAACCAGCCCGGGTGCTTGGGCTCGGCGTAGAGCTCGCGACCCGCGCGGATCGCGAACGGGTTGTCGCACACGACGTGCAGGCGGGCGATTCCGAGCAGTTTGGTCTGGTCCCAGCCCTGCGCGTACTGGGCGTAGGTCAGCCGCGGCAGCCGGTGGCCCTCGGCCGTCGGGAAGGCGATGACGTTGACCTCGATCTCCTGGGTCACACCGCCACCGAAGGCGTACTGCGCGAAGTACAGCTGGTAGTTGAGCGACACCAGCGCCCGGCCGTCCTCGAACGTGGCCGCGGTCAGGTCCGGGTGCTGCTTGGCGAGCAGCTCGCGGACCGGTTCCGGTTCGACCAGCCAGTCGATGCCGAGCTGGTGCAACGCTCCGTAGTGGAAGGGGAGTTGGAACGGATCCGGGACGGGAGGCAGGGGGAGGTGGGGCGTCACTGCCGGGCTCCTTCGGTCGGTGAGAGGGACATCGGGCGGTCGCGGGTCGCCAGCTCCCGCTCGATCCGCTCGGCGCTGCGCAGCGCAAGCGCCGCCAACGTCAGCGTCGGGTTCGAGGTGGCCACCGACGGCATGCTGCCGCAGCCGACCGCGTACAGGCCGGGGTGCTCCCAGCAGCGCTGCCAGGAGTCCACCACCGAGGTGGCGGGGGAGTCGCCCATGATGTGCGTACCCGCGGCGTGGCCGGCCCCGCGGTAGCCGTACGTACGGCCGCCGTGCTCGAAGCGGCCGGGCCAGGCCGCCACCGGCGCGTACTCCGTGTGGTCCTCGGCGCCGAGGAGAGCGAAGATCTGGTCGGAGACCGCCCGCGCCGCCGCCATGCCCTCCTTCACATGCTCGTCGAGGTCGTACGTGACGAGAGGACGCGGCAGGCCCAGCGGATCGCGCTCGTACGGGTGGAGAGTGACCCGGTTCGCGGGATCGGCGGCCTGCTCCATCTCGAACTGGAGCGTGAACTGGCGGCGGAGTCTGTCCCCTACCGCCCGTCTCAACTCAGCGCCGAACATGCCCTGTTCGGTGAGGAAGTGCTGGACGTCCGTGTCGACCGGGCCCTTCGCCCACACCCAGCCCCACGCCCCGAACTCCACGCGGAACGGCGCCCGCAGACGCCGCGCGGGGCCGGCGCGGAAGCCCTCGAAGCCCGAGACCGAACCGGGGCCCCGGTACGGTCCGGTGTCCTCGGGCAGCAGGCCCCAGGTCAGCAGGACCGGATGGTCCATCAGATTGCGGCCGACCTGGCCACTGCCCTCGGCCAGTTCGGAGAGGAGCAACAGCCGGGCGTTCTCCACGGCGTGCGCGGCGAGCACGACGACATCGGCGTACGCGACGGACACCTCCCCGTCGTACACGCGGTACTCCACCCCCGTCGCGTGCCCCCGCCCGTCCACGAGGACCCGGCTCACCACGGACCGGTCCCGCAGCGTGACGGTCGGGCTCCAGTGGCCCTGGGTCTTGAGCGGGGTGTACTTCGCGTACGAGGGGCAGTGCGGGATGCAGCTCGCGTTGCCCACGCACCGGCTGCCCGGATCCGGCCGCCCGTCCCGCCCCCGCGGCACATAGCCGCGGCCGCCGTCGTACCGGGGATCCGGGACGCCGTTGCGCGCGTGCGGGGTGCCGACCACCCGCAGCTCGACCTCCCGCAGCGCGACCGGATCCTTGACGCGCCGCCCGTCGAGGCGGCCGGCCAGGAGGCGGTCCAGACGCGCGGCCGGCAAGGGGCGCATGGGGAAGACGTAGTCGTCGGGGAAGGGCAGACCGAGCTGTTCGCGCTGCTCGTCGGCGTCGGCGGCCACCCCCAACTCCTCCTCGGCCGCCCGGTAGTGGCGTTCCAGCTCCTCGTACGAGAGCGGCCACCGCCGCCCGTACCCGAAGGCCTCCGTGTCGAAGTCCTCCGGGAGCATGCGCGGCGCGAGGCCCGTCCAGACGTTGCCCGTACCGCCGTTGGCGCGCACGTATCCGCTGGCGTAGGGGAGCGGGCCATCCTGCAGCAGGTGGCCGGATGCCCGGAAGCCGGGTGCGTCGTCCGTGCCGACGAGGTCCGTCATCTGTGGGGAGGGAGCGGCCGGATTCGGCCGTGCCGGGGGTGCGTCGCCCGAGGTGCCCGCCTCCAGTACCAGGACCCGGCGGCCGTGCCCACCGAGCCGGTGCGCGACGAGCGAGCCCGCGACCCCGGCGCCGACGACGATCACGTCGTACCGGCTCGAGCTCACCGGACGCTCCCCTCGACGGCGTCGCCCGCGTCGGCCCAACTCCCGTACCCGCCCGGATCGGTGCCCGGGGCATGGAGGCCGGCCGCCTTCCACACCAGGCCCTCGGCCTGGGCGCGCGGGGAGACCACGATCGGTGGCGAGCCCGGCCAACTGCCCGTGTACCAGAGGTACGTCACCGCCCGGGCCGCCTCCCGCAGGTCACTGTCCAGGGCGTCGTCGTCCGGGTCCCGCAGCAGGCGCTGGTACCGTTCCGCGTCGAGCTGCCCCGCCGCCACCGACCGGTACACCTCGGCCAACGCGGTGGCCTCCAGGGCCACTTCGTCGAAGCCGGTCAGCCGTACCGACAGGGCGGTGAAGCGCTGTGTCTCGTCTCTGTTGGGCACGTGATCATCGGTGCCCCGCCGCCCGCCGGCCCATGCGGTGCGCCCCCGCAACGGCTCGATTGCGCCGCCGGGCACTCCCTCGTACGAATGGCGGCGTGCGGCCTGCCGTTCGACGGGCGTTCACATGACAAGCAGACGGCGTCCGCCCCGCGCTTCAGCGGCGGCGGCGGAAGCGCCGGCGCCAGCTGATGCCGCCCGGCAGCCGCACGGACGCGCTGTGCCCGCCTCCGCTGTGCCGGGTGACGTGCGCACGGCGCGGGCCGAAGCTCAGCGACCATCCGTGCGTGCCGATGTTCAGGCGGAGCAGCTTCGGGATGATCGTGATCTGCTTGTGGTAATAGATCGACATGTCGGCCTCCTGGACACCATGCTGCGTCAAGGTCGCGGCGGGGCCGTCACGGCCACGCCACGGTCCTGTCACCGCTCAGCGACCGGCCGTGGGGTGCTGGCAGTCCGGCAGCGACGGCCGGTCCCTGGTGCGCACGGCCGGGAGCCAGGCCGCCGGGGGCAGGGAGCCGGACGGGAGACGGACGCGGTACCAGTCGGTGGACCGCACGTCCTCCTCGTCGATGATGAGCTCGCCGCCGGTGAACCGGCAGTCGGCGACCAGGGCGTCGCCGTGCCACACCCTGGTCTCCACCACGTTGTCCGCTGTGTACGGCCGCGCCGGGTCGATCGCCAGGCCCAGGCTGCACAGCCGGTCCCGGTCGGCCCGCTCCCGGCAGCCGCGCTCCGCGTTGAACACCCGTACCGTGCCGGCCGTCGCGCCCGCACGGCCCGCAGGCGCGGACGAGCCCACCCGTACCGCGTCCGAAGTCAGGGTCGCGCCGGCGATCCCGCACAGCGCGGTGGCGAGGACTGCGGCGCGGGCCCGGTGCCGTAGCCGACCCGTGCCCGTGCCCATGCCCGTGCCCGAACCCGCGCCCGACCCCGGCCGCCCGGGCGGAACCTGCTCGGCGGTGATGCGGGCGAGCAGGCTCTCCGCGGTGTGCGGGGCGCGGGCCTCGTGGTTCGGGGCGAGGCAGTCGGCGGCGAGGGCGCGCCAGAACGGCGGCACCTCGTGGTCCATGCGCAGCGGGGCGCGCCCCTGGCCGTACGCCTGGACCGAGGCGCCCCGCGCCATGGGCGTGGCGCCGGGGAACGGTGAGCCGCCCGACGCGAACACCTCGTGGATGACGATGCCCAGGGCCCAGATGTCGGCGGTCGGCCTGACCCGTACCCCGAGTTCGCCGAGGGGCGCACGCCAGCGCTCGGGCGGGAGGTAGTCCAGGGTGCCCATGGGCGGCGCGTACCCGTGGGTACCCGTCAGTTCGGTGGCGAGGCCGAAGTCGGAGAGCTTCACGGAGCCGTCCGCGGCAAGGAGGACGTTCTCCGGCTTGAGATCGGCGTGGACCCAGCCCGAGCGGTGCAGATGGGAGAGCCCCTCGCAGATCCCCGCGATCAGCCGGCCGCGCTCGGCCTCGGGCACCCCCGCGTCCAGGAGCTCCCGCAGACTGCCGGCGGCCCGCTCCATGACCAGCACGATCGCGCCTTCCAGGGAGGGGTGGTCCGGCGCGGCGAGCGTGAACGACTCCAGGAGGCCGATCAGTCGGGGATGCCCGGCCCTGCGCCCGAGCTCGACCTCGCGGCGGGCGGACTCCACGATCCTGCGCGTCTGCAGCGGCGCGAGCCCGGCGGTCGGCATGATCTTGAGCGCGACGTCGGCGGGACCGCCGGAGGACCTGTCCGCCGCGATGTCGGTGGGCCTGCCGGAAGAGGCGCCCGCGACGTCCGTGGGACCGCCGGAAGAGCCGCCCGCGACGTCCGTGGCACCCCCGGCGGACCCGCCCGCCGGCCGTGCCGCGTAGACCGTGGACCAGCCTCCGGCGCCGATGAGTTCGGTCACCACCCAGTCACCCACCTGGAAGCCCGCAGGGAGCTGATCCGCGCGGTCGCAGTCCGTCTCCGTGGGGTCTCCCGGGCCGTGCGGGGGTGTCATCGTGCGGCCTGCCGCTCCCGCCCGCCGGCCGCCGTCAGGGGCGGCAGCAGCGCGAGGTGCTCCTCCCGTACGAGTCCGAAGCGCAGCGCGAGCCCGACGATCTCCTCCCGCTTGCCGTTGCGGCGGTCGCCCTTGCCGGGTTCGTGATCGTCCTGGCCGCCGATGCGCAGCTTCTCCTCGGCGAGGTAGTCGATGTGCGAGCTGACCGCCCGCGCGGTCAGCGTGCCGCCGGTGGCGTGCCCCTTGAGCCGCTCGACGATCTGGGGCGTCGTGGGGACCGCCACCCGGGACTGGTCGCGCAGGCGCCGTTCGCAGAGCGCGACGAGGACGAGGAAGTAGGTGGCCGTCTCGTCCAGGGAGTACGCGGTGACCGTGCTGTTGCCCCAGGGGAGCCCCATGGCCTCGGGGTCGAGGTAGATGTGGTCGGGGGCGAACACCTGGAAGGAGACCGTGACGTCACCGCGGGTGGGCAGCACCACGCGGGAGAACTCGAAGGGGATCGGCGCCCCGACCCGGCGCGGCGGAACCCGCAGGTATTCGCCCGCTCCCTCTGGGTTCTCCACCAGATAGCTGTGGGTCGTGCTGAGGTTCGTCAGTTGCCAGTGGTCGTCGGTCACGCGGATCTCCCCGGCGAGCCGCGAGATCGCCGGGTCGGCGAGGCACAGCTCGACGGGGACCCTCGGGGAGCCCCGCCCGAAGCGGGCGACCTCGCCGGGGCCGAGCCGTAACGTCACCGCTGCACCGCGCGGTTCGGCGCCGTCGGCGCCACCGCTTCCCTGCGGCAGATGGACGACTACGCCACTCACCGCTCCCCCGTTCCCCCGCGTCGCTTGTGGGACGAGCGGAACGATACTCATCTCTCAGGGGAGTTCACCCGGCGCACTTCGGCCACATCGCCGAATCCAGATCCGCCCCGGCGGGCGGCCCTGCGGCGCGGATCAGGGCGGTCCGGCCCGTGAACTTCCGCCGAGGCGTGGGGAGACGGGCCGCCGCCACGGGCAGTCGACGCGCGGGTGCCTCCTTCCGGGCCGCGCTAGCGCGTTCCCGCCGGCTCCGTTCACTTGGCGTGATCCGCACGCTCCTCAGAGCGCGGGGCTGCCCGACACGAGCGGCGCGACCGTGCGTTCGCCGAAGGCCGCCCAGGGCCGCCAGCCGCCGCTCGGCCGCTCCTGGACGCGGGCCCGTACCCCGCCCGCGGCGGTGACGGCGAAGACGTGCTGGCGCCCGGTCGAGTCGAGCGCGGACGTCGGCGTCGCCGCGAGCCGGAGGCCGGGCTCGCCGAACTCCCCGCCGGGAGCCCAGTCCCCGCCCGGGGCGACCTGCCAGCGGTGGCTGAGTCGCGCGCCGCCCGGCGACAGTGAGAACGCCTCAAGGCGGCCGTCGGCGTTGGTGGCGAACGCCGGGGCGGCGGCGCTCCAGCCGAACAGCGGCAGCCACTCGGCCCAGCCGCCGCTCGCCACGGACTGCCGCCGGGCGAAGGTGCCCACGCCCGACGGCCCGATCGCGGCGACCGTGAGCCGGCCGCTGCCGTCCCTGCCGACCCGGGGCGCGGCGCCCGCGGCGGTGCCGTACGGGTGCCATGCCGGGGTCCAGGGGCCGCCGGTGGTCTCCTGCCAACGGTGGCGGACGCCCGTGCCGCCGGGGGAGAGGACGAACACCTCCAGCCTGCCGTCGGCGTTCGCCGCGACGACCGGGGGCGCGCCCGCCGCCCCGCCGAAGCCGACCTCCCACCCGTCCCAGACCAGGGCACCCGCCGACCGCTGCCGCCGCCGCGCGACGGAGCCGCCGCCGGGGCTCAGCGCGAAGACCTCCAGGCGGCCGTCGGCGTCGCGGGCGACGGCCGGTGCGGCGCCGGCCGGGCCGCCGAACTCCTCCCACGCGTACCAGCCGCCGTCCGCCCGCTGCACCCGGTGGTGCAGCTTGGCCCCGCCCGGGGCGAGCGAGAAGACTTCCAGCCTGCCGTCGGTGGTCCGGCCGAGTGTGGGCACCGCACCGGCAGGCCCTCCGAACGGCTCCCACTCCGACCAGCTGTCGGTGTGGGGGTCGGTCTGGACGCGCCGCAGCATCGAGCGGTCGGCGGCGTCGAGCGCGAAGACGGTGAGGCGGCCGAGCGCGTCGAGGCCGGCCACCGGGTTGTCGGCGCTCTGCCACGGCGGCGGCGAGTCACGCCAGTGCAGGGGCGCCAAGTACAGCCCGTGCCGGAACCACCCCGCGGCGCTGGCGTGCCACGTGTCCCCGTCGCGGACCACCTCGACGGCGTGACCCGCCACATGGCCCGCGTATCCGGCGAGTTCGAAGTGGAAGGGGTCGCGCGACGCCAGTACGTCGGTCCCTTCGTAGCCGCCCCTCGGGCCGATGAACAGGTAGTACCAGCCGTCCCGTTCGACGACGCACGGCGACTCGGTGACCGAGACGGTCGCGTCCGTGCTCGCGTCGGTGAACGCGACGCCCGGCTCGCTCCAGTTCACCAGGTCGGCGGAGCGCCGGTACGCCACGACGTGGTGGCCGCCCGGGCCCGAGAGTTCGGTGTAGTACATGACCCACTCGCCGCCGACCCGCAGCACCATCGGGTCGCGTGCCGCGAGCCCCCGGAAGAGCGGGCCCGACGGCTCGCGGGTCCAGGTGAACAGGTCGGTCGACGTGGCGAGGTTGATCGCGGCTCCGGTCGCGCCGCCCGCGGCGTAGAACATCCAGTACCTGCCGCCGGCCTCGACGACGTGCGGTGCCCACAGGTGTTCCTCGCCGTAGTAGGACGGGTCGAGGGTGAGCGCGTCGGCGTGGGTGGTCCACGGCCCGGTCGGGGTCGGCGCGGAGGCGTGCGCGAAGGTGATCTCCTCGGCGCTGTCCGGGGATTCACCGCGCGGGGCGCTGTCCCCGACGATGCCGAACAGGTGCCAGCGGCCCTGGGCCTTCACCAAGGTGTGATCGTTGAGATAGCGCGGGCCGGAGGTGGTGGACGGGTCGTAGACGTACGTGAAGGGTCCCGCGCCCACCCAGTGCGGGGGCGGGACGTCCGCGGAGGACGCGGCGAAGGCCGACGCGGCGACGGCCGGGGCGGCGGTCGCGCCCAGGATCGGGAGCGCGCCCGCTCCGGCCGCACCGCGCAACAGGCTCCGTCTGCTGATCGGAAGCATGGGTCCTCCGGACGTACCGCGCGGCCGGCCGTGTCGCAGGGGGCACGGCCGGCCACGCGGGTGGGGTGTGAGGGGCGGGTCAGTCGAGGGCGGGGCCGGCGGTGTCGTTGACCCAGCCCCACTCCGACCAGCTGCTGAAGCCGGTCTGCCAGGTGTGGAAGGTGCCGCCAGGGTTCGTGCCGAAGACTTCGATACGGCCGTCGGCGTTGGAGGCGGCGGTGACCTCCGTACCGCCCGTGCCGAACGTGGCCCACTGGCTGAAGGGGGCGTTGAGGCCGGTCTGCCAGATGTGCATGGCGGCGGTGCCGTTCATGGCGAAGACCTCGACGCGCCCGTCAGGGGTGCGTTCGCTGGTGAGCTGCGCGTCGGCGGGGCCGCCGGTGCCTTCCCAACCGGACCAACTGGTGGGACTGGTCTGGTACTTGTGGAACACGCCGAGCGGGCCGGAGGCGAATACCTCCAGGCGGCCGTCGGCGTTGTGGTCGACGGTCAGGTCGTGGCCCCCCTGTTCGCCGAAGGTGCCCCAGTCGGACCAGCCGCCGTTGGGTGCGGTCTGGTACTTGTGCTCGAAGGTGCTGCCGTTGAGGGCGAAGACCTCCAGGCGGCCGTCGGGCGCCTTCCCCATCTCCACGCGGCTGTCGGCGGGGCCGCCACCCGTCGGCTCCCATTCCGACCAGCCGCCGTTCGGGGCGAGTTGGTACCGGTGGAAGAGCCCGATCGGGCCGGACGCGTAGACCTCGATACGGCCGTCGGCGTTGACCCCGGCCGCGGTGTCCCGGCCGCCGATGCCGAAGGTCTCCCAGTTCGACCAGCCACCCGACGGGTTCAGCTGCCAGCGGTGCTGGAAGGTGTTGCCGTTGAGGGCGAGCAGCTCCAGCCGCCCGTCGGCGTTGGGTGCGATGGCGAGTTGGGCGTTGGCGGGGCCGCCGAGGGCCTCCCAGGGCGACCAGTTGCCGTTGACCTGCTGCTGCCAGGCGTGGTGGATGCCGTCTGCTCCGGCGGCGAACACCTCGAGTCGCCCGTCCGCGGAGCGCGCCGACACGACCCGGCCCGACTCCGCCGGATACACCAGCGGCTTGGGCTGCGGACCGGTGCCCGGGGTGCAGGGCAGCACCACACCGCGCTCCGCGAGGTAGACCTCGGGGTCGAGGTGGTACGAGGTGGCCGGGTCGCCCCAGATCCGCAGATGCAGGTGGGGGCCGGTGGAGTTCCCCTCGGACCCCATCAGGGCGATCTGCTGACCGGCCGTGACGCGGTCGCCTTCGAAGACGTCCCGCCGGGACATGTGACCGTACTCGGAGATCCGCCCGTCGGGATGCTGGATCCGGATCCACTGGCCGTAGTCGCCGACGTACCCGGAGATGGTCACCTCACCGTCGCCGATGGCGTAGATCGGCGTGCCGACGGAGTTGGCGATGTCCACGCCGTTGTGGTTGCCGTGGTAGTGCTGGGTCACGGTGCCGGAGGTCGGACATGCCGCCCCGGCGACGGCGGCGCGGGCCGGAGCGGCGGCCGCGGCGGCTGCGGCAGGAGCCGGGCTCGTCGGCAACAGCAGGGCGGCCGTCGCCGCGAGAACACAGGTCAGTGCGCGTAGGGAGAGTCCACGGAACACGGGACGCTCCTCCCCTCAACGGTCTCGGGGTGAGTGGGGGCCGGGACGGGGCACGAGGTGGGGGCGGTCACGCCTTGCGCAGCCGGGCGATGACGCCGTCGATGTCGCGCGCCAGCATGTCGTGGCGGACGAAGTGGCCGCCGGGCAGCTCGTGCCACTCGTGGTCGATGCCCGCGTTGCCGAGGGCGGCACGGAACTCCCGCTGTCCCCAGAGGACTTGGGTCTCGTTGGCCGTGTCGAACCACGAGATCGGGTCCGGGCTGGTGCCGGCGACCAGGAAGACGCGCTTGTTGCGGTAGCTCTCGATCCGCTGCATCGGGTTGTCGGCGTTCACCCGGGCCTCGTCCCAGAACGGCGCGCCGTAGACCGTACCGCCGGCGAGGTCCAGGGCGCCGGAGGTGGCGTTGGCCCAGTGGACCACGAGGCCGTTGTCCCGGCGGAGGCTGGCCGGGCCGGAGTGGGAGCTGACCGAGGCGAAGTGCCCCCAGTACTTGGCGGCGTACTTCAGCGCGCCGAAGCCGCCCATCGAGAAGCCGGACACGGCACGCCCGTCGTACTCCGCGAAGGTGCGGAAGTTCGCGTCGATCCAGGGGATCAGCTGATCGATGTGGAACGTCTCCCAGTTCCGCGGGCCGGTGTTGGAGTTCACGGGGTTGGAGTACCAGCCGGCGCGGCCGCCGTCGGGCATGACGACGATGAGCGGCTTGCCCGCGGTCCAGTCGCGGATGCGCTCGCGGTCGAAGGTGATGAAGTCCTGGCCGTCGCCGCCCCCGTGGAAGAGGTAGAGCACGGGGTACCTGCGCCCGCCGCTCCAGTGGTAGTCGTCCGGGAGGAGCACGTTGACGGCGGGGTTCCAGCCGATCGCGTTCGTCTGGAAGCGGTAGTACCACATGCGGGGGTCGGCCTCGCCGCGCTCCACGATGCGCAGGCCGAAGCCGTCACCGACGGCGGCGGCGGGGGACGCGCCGGCGAGGACGCCTCCGGCGCCGAGGGCCAGAGCGGCCGAAAGGCCTCCGGCGGACTTCAGGATGCTCCTGCGGGTGGGCTGCTGCGCGCTCAACGTGTCCTCCTGGTCGGGAGTGGTGGCGAGGTGTCCGGCGCGGCGGGTAGCGGCCGTGCGAACGGGCGTCTGGAAGGTAGCAACGCAACGGGCCCGGGGGACTCCGGAAGGTTACGGAGGGACAGGCGGCGGGCACGTCGGCTATCCCTGGCGTGTCCGCGTTCGTGTTCGTGTTCGCGTTCGGACCAAGGCCCGTACCCCAGGGAAGGACGGCTCGATGGCACGGAGGAGATTCAGGGCGCGGCTGCCGATGGCGGTGCTGGCCGCGGTGGCGGTGATGAGCACGATGGCGGCCACCGGATCGACGGCCGCCGTGACGGACAAGCCGTCGGCCGCCACCGAGCCGGCGCCGGACAAGCCGACGATCCGCTACACCGAGTACGGAATCCCGCACATCGTCGCCTCCGACTGGGAGGGTCTCGGAACGGGGTACGGGTACGCGGCGGCCAAGGACAACATCTGCACCCTCGCCGACACCTATCTGATGGTCAACGCCCAGAGGTCCCGCTATCTGGGGCCGGACGGCAGGGCGAGCCCCGGGCAGAACCAGAACACCACCACCAACCTCAACAGCGACCTGTACTTCCAGCGGATCAAGGACAACGGGGTGGTGGAGCGGCTGCTCGGCAAGCCCGCGCCCGACGGTCCCGCGCCGGAGGTCGAGGAGGCCATTCGCGGCTACGTCCAGGGATACAACCGATACCTGGCCGAGACGGGCGTGGACAACCTCTCCGACCCGGCCTGCCGCGGTGCGGCCTGGGTGCGGCCGATCACCGAGCTGGACGTCTACCGGCACGCCCATGCCGAGATCATCATGGGCAGCGCCGACGCGCTGCTGGACGGACTGGTCAACGCCGCGCCCCCGGGCGCCTCGGCGGCGGCCGCCTCCGCGAAGCCGGCGTCGTCACCCGCCACGACCGCCGCGAAGATCCGCGACGCGATGGCCGCGAGCCGCGAACAGAGCATGGGCAGCAACGCGTTGGCGGTCGGTTCGCAAGGCGTGTCCGGCGGCACCAGCATGCTCCTCGCCAACCCGCACTTTCCGTGGCAGGGCAAGAACCGCATGTGGCAGAGCCAGTTGACGATCCCGGGCAAGGTCAACGTCTCCGGGGCCAGCCTGCTGGGCCTCCCCGCGATCAACATCGGCTACAACGACAACGTCGCCTGGAGCCACACGGTCGCCACCGTCGCCCCGTTCGGCCTCTTCGACGTACAGGTGGATCCGCTGAACCCCACCAAGTACCTGGTGGACGGTGCCTGGGAGCAGATGACCTCGCAGCAGGTCGCGGTCGACGTACGGAACGCGGACGGCACCCTCTCCAAGGTCACCAGGACCTTGTGGTCCACCCGCTACGGCCCGATCACCACCTCCCTACAGGGCTTTCCCCTGCCCTGGGTGGTCAGCGCGCACGCGGTGCGCGACGTGAACATGGACAACCTGCGCGCGCTGAACACCTGGTTCCGCCTCGACCAGGCGAAGGACGTCCACGAGGTCGTCGACACGCTGGAGAGCACACAGGGCGTGCCGTTCTTCAACACCGTCGCCTCCGACCGCAAGGGCAACGTCCTGTACGCGGACATCCAGGCCACCCCGAACATCACCGACGCGCACGCCCAGTCGTGTCTCACCGAGACCGGCAAGCTGTTGTTCAACCAGACGCTACGGCTGCCGACCGTTCCGCCGGTCTCCATCTTCGACGGCAAGCGCAGCGCCTGCGACTGGCCCGACGACCCGAACGCGGTCGCGCCGGGCCTGCTGGACCCGAAGAAGCAGCCGCGCCTGATCCGTACCGACTTCGTGGGCAACGCCAACGACAGTCCCTGGCTGGCCAACCCCGAGCAGCCGCTGACCTTCCCCAGGGTGATGGGCGACAGCGCGGCGCCCCGCTCGCTGCGCACCCAGGAGCTCATCCTGACCGCGCAGAAGCGGATCAACGGCACCGACGGGCTGCCGGGCAAGGGCTTCACCCCGGAGACCATGGGGCAGTTGCTGTTCGCCGACAACAGCCGGGCGGCCGATCTGGCCCTCAACGCCACGGTGTCGATGTGCCAGAACGTCCCCTTCGGGCTCGTCCTGGTGGACGGCAACCTGGTCAACGTGAGCCAGGCGTGCCCGATCCTGGCCGCCTGGAAGAGCCATGACTACGCGTCGGACAGCCGAGGCTCCTGGCTGTTCGCCACGTACTGGTCCTTCCTGCTCGGCGGACAGGGGATCGAGAAGCTGCCGTGGCGGGTGCCATTCGACCCCAAGGACCCGGTGCACACGCCGAATTCGCTGGATTCCGGGAGCTCGGCCGTCCGTGACGCGCTCGCCCGGGCCGTACTCGCGCTGCGCAAGGCGGGCATTCCGTTGAACGCACCGCTGTCGGACATCCAGAAGGTCACCCGCGGTGGCGAGCAGATCCCGATCCACGGCGCGAGCGGCCCGCTGGGCGTGCTGAACGTGATCACTCCCGGTCTGGTCGACGGAAAGTTCGACATCGTCCACGGGTCGAGCTTCATCCAGCAGGTCCGCTTCACCGCCGACGGCCCGCCGCAGGCGCTGTCCGTCATGGCCTACTCCCAGTCGGCCGACCCGAACTCACCGCACCACACCGACCAGACGAAGCTGTTCTCGGCCGGGAAGTGGGTGACCGAGCGCTTCACCGAGGAACAGATCGCGGCTTCACCGGAGCTGCGGATCAAGGTCTTGAACTGAGATGTCTCGAACTGAGATAGGGGGAACGCTGTGACAGGACGAGCGAACTGGTGGCGACTGGGGGCGGCGTGGATGCTCGCCGCCGCGGCCATGGTCGCCCCGGCGGGTTCGGTACAAGCCGCCGACGGCGGCACCGTACCGCCGCCGATGGCGAACGGCTTCGGCCTGACCCAGGTCGACACGGCGAAAGGCGGCTCCACCGACTTCTACCTCACGGTGACCACGCCCGAGGTCGCCGGCGAGCAGCACATCAAGATCATCCTGCCGAAGGGCTACTACGACGACCCGGGCCGGCGCTACCCGGTGATGTACTTCCTGCACGGCTCGCCCGACGACCCCGTCCGGCAGAACTACCCGGCGCTCTCCATGTCGGACTCCATGATCACCGTCATTCCGGACGGCGGCACCCGCGGCTGGTACGCGAACTGGCTCAACCAGAAGACCCTGGCCGGGGCCCAGAACTGGGAGAACTTCCACCTCAAGCAGGTGATCCCGTTCATCGACGCGAACCTGCGCACCATCCCCACCAAGAAGGCGCGGGCCGTCACAGGCATCTCCATGGGCGGCTTCGGCGCCTTCCGCTACGCCCAGGCCCGCCCCGACCTCTTCAGCCAGACCGCGTCCCTGTCCGGCGACATCGACATGTCGGTCAGGTCCATGGACCTGCGGCTCGCCGTCGTCGCCTCGCTCATCGACGCGCAGGGCGCGATCTGCGGCTCGGCGTCGGGAGTCTGCGACCCCAACGACTCCCCGTACAAGCCCGCCGTGGACAGCGACGCCGCGTTCGGCTCGCCGTACCCGGTGTTCAACGCCGACTGGCGGTGGAACGAGGTCGACCCGTCGCAGCACATGGACAGGCTCAAGGCCGCCGGAGTCGGCGTCTCGATCTACGTGGGCAACGGCGGCGGCTCGCCCGCGGACATCGAGTTCTGGCTCGAAGGAGCCGCGAAGCACGTCAAGAACGCGATGGACGCGCTGGGGATGTCGTACTACTACGTCAACTACGGCGACGGCTCCGGCTGGGGCACCCAGTGCAACGGCGGCCACAACGGCGGCTGTTGGGAGGAGTCGCTGAGGGACCTGATCCCCAGGCTGGAGAGGTCCTTCGCCTCCTGACGTAGACCCGGCCGCCGTCGATGCCGGCCCGAGCCCGGCGGCACCGGCCCGTACCCGACGACCAGCGCACGCCGTCGTCGGGTACGGGCCGGGCCGTTTGTCACCCGGCCGGTCGTCACACCTTGCACCGGTGCTGCTCGGCCTGGAGCGCGAGCTCGGCGCGCTCACGGCGGGCCGCGTCCGCCTCGTCGCGCACCTTGTCGAGGCGCTCCTCCAACTGGGCGACACGGTCGCGGCTGCGCTCCAACTCGGCACGGACGAACTCGACATCGGCCACCTGCTGCCCCGTCTCCTTGCGGATCCTCTCCGTCTCGGCCTCGAACCGCCGCGTGGCCGCGTCCAGTTCGCCGACGGCCATCTCCGCGGCCTCCTCCGCGAGCGCGGTGCGCTCGGTCAAGGTCTCGATACGAGCCTCGGCGGCGGCCGAGTCGGTGATGATGGCCAACTCCTCGATGTAGCCCGGCAGATCGGTGGCGAGCTGGTTGATGAGCGCCACGAGGTCGTCACGGCCCCCGGACATCTGGGCGGGGAGCTGCGGCGTGCCGGCCGCCGCCTTGGCCGCCTTCTTGGCCTCCGCCGCCTGGCGCTTCTCCTCCTTGCGCTGCTGCCGCTTGGCGCGGAAGGACCGGAACGCCCCCAGCGCGTTGTGGTCCGGGTGGGCGCAGTAGCGGGGCGCCGGGTTCTCGGGCGTCGGCGCCTCGGGGTGGTTCGTGCACTCGGGGTACGCGCAGCGGGGAAGCGTCTCGACCGTCATGGTTCCGCCTTCTCGTGAGATTCCGGGTTCGTCGGGACCGAACCGGCATGACGATCACGCTAGGCGCAGGACGGGCCGTGTGGGCGCTGCAGGTGGGGTGCGTCAGGAATCCGTAAGATCATCGGCGGCCGAAACGCGCCCGGGCCCGCCCGCGCACGCGGAGGTGGCGGGTCGGGCCGGGACGGGAGCCTCGCGGCTGATGGATCTAGCCCATCTCATCCATCTGACCCTCTAGTTCGTACAGTTCATCTAGTTCATCTAGTTCATCGCGGGGCCCGAGTCGTTCAGCCAGCGCCATTCCGACCAGGTGGTGAAGCCGCTCTGCCAGCGGTGGTAGACGCCGGCTTGGCTGGTGCCGAACACCTCGATGCGGCCGTCGGCGTTGTTGCTCGCGCCGACCGTCGTGCCGCCTCCGCCGAACGTCTCCCACTCCGCGTACGCCGCGTTGGGGCCTGTCTGCCAGGCGTGGCTCGCGGTGGTGGCGTTGATCGCGAACACCTCGACCCGGCCGTCCACCGACCGCGACGTGGCCAGCTCGGCGTTGGCGGGCCCGCCGCCGGTTCCGGTCCATTCCGACCACGAGGTCGGGCCGGTCTGCCAGCGGTGGAACACGCCACTGGCGTTGGACGCGAACACCTCGAGCCTGCCGTCCTGGTTGTGGCTGACGGCTACCGCCTTTCCGCCGTCGCCGAAGTCCTCCCAGGCGGACCAACCGCCGTTGACGCCGGTCTGGTACAGGTGCTTGAACGTCGAGTCCGAGAGCGCGAACACTTCAAGTCGGCCGTCCGGGGCGTTCTCCATGGCGAGGCGCGCGTTGGCCGGCCCGCCGCCGGTGCCGTCCCACGGGGCCCAACTGCCACTGGGCGCGGTCTGCCAGCGGTGGAACACACCGTCGGCGTTGGAGGCGAACACCTCGATCCGGCCGTCGGCGTTGGTGCCCGCCGCCACTCGGTACCCTCCGCCGCCGAAGTTCGCCCAGCTGGACCACCCCGCGCTGGGCCCGGTCTGCCACATGTGGTCGAACGTACTGTCCGACAGCGCGAACAGCTCCAGCCGGCCGTCCGCGTTGGACGCCACCGCGAGCTGCGCGTTGCGCGGACCGCCCTCGAACCGCCACGGAGACCAGTTGCCGTTCACCTCGGTCTGCCAGGCGTGGTACACGCCGTCGGCCCCGGCGGCGAACGCCTCCAGGCGCCCGTCCGCGGACCGCCCGGAGACCACCCGGCCCGAGCCGTACGGGTGCTTGGGCCCGCCGCCCGTACCGGCCCACAGCGCGTTGGCGATGAGCGCCGCGTCGCCGGCCTCGATCCCGTACAGGTGGCGCAGGTCCTCGCGGGGCCGCTGGACGTTCCAGGCGACGTAGCCGATCTCGTTGTCGTTCCACGAGCCGCCCGGGAACTGCTGCTCCATCGCGTCGAGGAAGGCGTTGGTGGCGTACGTCGGGTTCAGTCGCTGCTCGCGGCTGCCCCACCAGTCCTGCTGCTGGAACAGGCCGAGGCTGGTGTGGTCGACGGCCGCGGAGTAGTTGTTCATGCTGGCTTCGACGATGATCGTGGCGATGGAGATCGTCGCGGCCTTCGGGTTGAGCCCGCGGTCCTTCACCGCCTGCGTGACCATCCGGGCGCAGGACATCTTGTACGCGTCGAGATAGCCGGCCATCTTCGTGTTGAGCTGCGGGTTGAGCTGGTCGGCCATGATGCCGTCGGTGGCCGAAGGCCCGGCGGGATCACACGGAACGGTGGGAATGGCCTTCCCCTCGGCCACCCCCTCCGGGCCCAGGAAGTACCGGGACACGCCGTAGTGGTCGTCGCCGGGCCCGGGCCGTGCAACGCCGGCCGAGGCGGTCATGCCGATGACGAGAGCCCAGAGCCCGGTGATGACGGCGAGTCTGGAGAGCATGCGGGATAAGCCGGTTCTTGCCATGGTGTGCCTCTCTGTCGTGAGGTGAGGTTCGGTGGGAGCGAGAGCCTCATCGGCCGAGGCCGACTCCGTAGTCGAAGGCGTGCACGATGGCGGCGACCTCGTCGTCCCGCAGCCCACACCCGACCGCGGCGAGCACCTCCGGCTCCAGCCGCCCGAGCAGGGCGACGGTCTGGCGGTCGGTGCTGGCGGTCGTCGGCATCACTGCTCCCGGGCTCCCTACTGGTCGGTCTGGCGGGCGCCGTCGACAAAGTAAGGGGGGTGGCCGCAGGGAAGGCATCCGGAACGATCCGGAGTGACACGCGCGACGAGGGAGACCCGGTTCAGCCTTCGAGGCGCTGCGTGAGGTGGAGCAGGTCCGCTAGGTGCAGGACCTGTCCGTCGAACCCGGGGAGGGGGACGTGGAGCGGGTGGGTCCAGTGGGCGGGGATCGCGTCGAGGCCGTAGTACGCGCCCGCGAGGGCTCCGGTCACGGCGGCGACCGTGTCCGTGTCCCCGCCGAGGTCGACCGCCGCGCGCAGCGCGTCCTCGAAGGCCGTGGTCGTACGAAGGGACCAGACCGCGGAGCCCAGGCAGGGCCAGACGGCGCCGTTGAACTCGGTCGCCCGATCGGGGTGCCAGTCGGGGGCGAGGACGGTCGCGTACCGCTCGCGGTGGTCGGGATGGACGAGCGTCAGGATGTCCGGGAGCGCGGCGAGCGGGTCGGCGCCTTCGAGCGTGACGCGGACGAGCTCGTGGAAGATCGCGGTGCCCTCCCATGCCGCGCGGTCCCCGTGGGTGAGGGCGGCGATGCGGCGGGCCGCGTCCATCGTCGCTTCCCGGCCGGCGGGCGCGAAGTGGACGGCGGAGGTCGACGCCCGCATCAAGGAGCCGTTGCCGGCGGCCCTTTGATTGACCTGGAAGTGGATCCCGGCGGCGAGGTCCCAGGGCGCGCCGTTGCTCAGGACGTCCTCCGTCTGCAGGCCGATGTCCTTGGGGCCGGCTGCCGCCCACCGCTGGAAGCGCGCGAAGACGTCCGGCAGGTCGAGCCCGCCCCGCTCCAGCAGGGACTCCCCGACCAGGACGGCCATCTGCGTGTCGTCGGTGGCCTCGCCCGGATCCCAGCCCCCACCTCCACACATCTCGCCACCGGCGCCGGGCGCGGGAAACCGCGCGGAGAACGCTCCCGGGGGACCGAACTCGAAGGGCGCGCCCAGGGCGTCGCCCACCGCCGAGCCGACGACCGCGCCAGCAGCCCGCCGTATCTGCTCTATCTGCTTCATCCGCGCAGGTTATCGATGCCTCACGCGCGGCCCCGGGAGTGAGAGGTGGTGGGTGAGGGGACCTGCACTGCCTCACCCACCACCGGTTCGTGGGGTCAGGCGGCCCAGGTGACCGGGAGGCTCTTGACGCCGTAGATGTCCGCGGTCTCCGGGCGCAGGGCGACCTCCTCGGCCGGGACGGCGAGGCGGAGGGTGGGGAAGCGTTTGAAGAGGGCGGCGAACGCGACCCGCATCTCGACCCGGGCCAACTGCTGTCCCAGGCACAGGTGGATGCCGTGGCCGAAGGCCAGGTGGCCGCCCGGCTCCCGCCGGATGTCGAGCGCGTGGGGGTCCGGGAAGCGCTCGGGATCGCGGTTGGCGGTGTTGTACGAGAGCAAGACCGTCGTGCCGGCCTCGATGGTCTGGCCGCCGACCTCGACGTCCTCGAGCGCCGTCCGCATGAACGTCTTGGCGACGCTCAGGTAGCGCAGCAGCTCCTCCACGGCCTTGTCCGTGAGCTCGGGTTCGGCGCGCAGCGCGTCCAGTTGCTCCGGGTTCTGCAGCAGGGCGAAGGCGCCGAGGGACAGCATGTTGGCGGTGGTGTCGAAGCCTGCCGCCAGGAGGATCAGGCTGATCCCCTTCAGCTCCTCGTCGGTCAGGTCGCTGTCGGTGAGTTCGCTGAGCACGTCGTCGGTGGGGTTGGCGCGCTTGGCCACCACCAGCTCCGCGAGGTACTCCTGCGTCGCGGTGTAGGCCGCGATCAGCTCCTCGTCGCTCGTGTCCCCGCTCATGAACGTGTCGATCTGTTCCTGGAACGAGTCCCGGTCCTCGTACGGCACCCCGAGCAGCTCGCAGATGATGATCGTCGGGATGGGCTTGGCGAACGCGGTCACCAGGTCCGCCGAGGGACCGTTCTTCTCCATGGCGTCCAGACACGCGGCGGTGATCTGCTCGACGCGCTCGGTGAGGAGCCGCATGCGCCGTGCGGTGAACTTGCCCACCAGCGGCTTCCGGTAGCGGCTGTGGTCCGGTTCGTCCATGAGGAGGAACTCGCCGGGCGGCGCCGGAGGGAGCTGGAAGTCGACCACGTTCATGAGGTCCTTGCGCGAGCTGAAGCGCGAGTCGGCCAGGACCGACCGGACCAGGTCGTACCCGGTGATCAGATAGCCGGGTTTGCCGCCGGGGTGGGTGTACCGGCTGATGGGGCCGTGTCCATGAGCCTCTGTGAGCTCGGCCGGCGGGTCGAAGGGGCAGCCGGACGGGCGCTCGGCCGGCAGATCCGTGACGTGGTGGAGGGCTTCACTCATGGCCGTTCCTCATCTCGCGACATAGCGTGTTTGACGTATGTCGAAAGCTACGTTGCGTTCATGGTCTCGTCAATCAGCAGAACGGGCTAACCGCAGGTGAGCGGCAGTAAATTGATGCAATGACACGTAGAATGAACGCAATGACGCGTTGCAATCGCTGGGCGGCGAAGGCAATGTGCCGCCTCTCTGCCGCTGTATCGCGAAGGATCGTGAAGTTGTCGCGAAGGCGGGTGCGTGCCGCGCGGATGCGTCGCCTCTCCGACGTACGCCGTCGCGCCTGATCCGCCGACCGGGCCGCGCAACATTCTTGCGGGATTTGCGCTACGCTTGCGTTCATGACGCGACGACTTGCTCAAGTGGCCAAGAAGGTGGGAGTCAGCGAGGCCACGGTCAGCCGTGTGCTCAACGGCAAGCCCGGTGTCTCCGAGGCGACGCGGCAGTCCGTCCTCACGGCGCTCGACGTGCTCGGATACGAGCGGCCCACGCAGTTGCGCGGTGAGCGCGCGCGGCTCGTCGGGCTCGTCCTGCCGGAGTTGCAGAACCCCATCTTCCCGGCGTTCGCCGAGGTGATCGGCGGTGCGCTCGCGCAGCAGGGGCTGACCCCCGTGCTCTGTACGCAGACCAAGGGCGGCGTCTCCGAGGCCGACTACGTGGAACTCCTCCTCCAGCAGCAGGTGTCCGGCGTGGTCTTCGCCGGCGGCCTTTTCGCGCAGGCGGACGCGCCGCACGACCACTACCACCAGCTGGCGGAGCGCAACATCCCGGTGGTCCTCATCAACGCCTCCATCGAGGGGCTCAACTTCCCCTGCGTCTCCTGCGACGACGCCGTCGCCGTGGAGCAGGCGTGGCGCCACCTCGCCTCCCTCGGGCACGAGCGCATCGGACTCGTCCTCGGCCCCAGCGACCACGTCCCCTCGCGGCGCAAGCTCGAAGCGGCCCGCGCGGCGGCCGAGGCGGCGGGTACGAAGCTGCCCGACGAGCATGTCGTCCGCTCGATCTTCTCCCTCGAAGGCGGCCAGGCTGCGGCCACGCGCCTCCTGGACCGGGGCATCACCGGCATCGTCTGCGCCAGCGACCCGCTCGCCCTGGGCGCCATAAGGGCCGCGCGCAGGCGCGGGCTCTCCGTTCCCGGCGACGTATCGGTCGTCGGGTTCGACGACTCCGCCTTCATGAACTGCACGGAGCCGCCGCTCTCCACCGTCCGCCAGCCCATCGAGGCGATGGGGCGCGCGGCCGTCGAGCTGCTCAGCGCCCAGATCCAGGGCACGCAGACGGACCCCAGTGAGCTGCTCTTCGAGCCCGAACTCGTCGTACGGGGCTCGACGGCGCCGCCGCCGCTCGGCTGGGGGGGCCCGCCCGCGGCGCCGCCCGGCCCCGGCCCCCGCGGGCCGCG
>NZ_JBHXPI010000016.1:0-140384 GCF_042718575.1 Streptomyces sp. NPDC058579 | reverse complement strand
GCCTGTGTGCCCTGCTGGGCGGCCGCGGGGCCGCCGGCCGGGGCCGACGGGCGCGCGGCCGCCTGCCCGGGCGCGGGACGGCCACCGCCGTCGGGTGCGCCGGGCTGGGCCGGCACCGGTGCCTCGGCCGCCTGCTGCCGGGGGCGGGTGCGCTCATGCGGCCGGGCAGCCAGCGGCTGCCGGCCTTCGTGGGAGGTGGGATGCTCCGTCACGCGTGGGGTTCCGTCCGTCCGGGCCGGTGGTGCGATGCACTCGCTCTTCTCGCCGATGCCGCGCCTTCGCGGGGGATAAACCCCTGGCGCGCGGTGGATGTGAATGCCCCGCGAGCAGCGGCTACGACAGGGGTCGGCACACCCGGGCAGACAACCGGCACTGCTCTCCCCCTCAGAATGACTTACGGTCAGGTCCTGCGCTGTGCTCCGTGGTTGACGCCTCGTCCGGTGGATCACCGTCTTGCGGAGGACGATCCTACGTTTCCACCCCGGGGGCGCATCAAGGGTCTCACGGAGCGGTGTGCGCCGGAGTGCGATCCCAGTCGGCCGGCAGCTCGGGCACCGTCCACCCCGGATCGGGCCGCCAGTCCTCCCAGCCGTCGCGGAACGGAGCCCCCCAGGCCCGGAGGGTCTCGACGGCCGCCTCGCCCGCCGCAAGCACCCGCGCGGCCTGCGCCGCGTCCATCAGACCGTCGCGCTGGGCCTGCGCGAACTCGTCCTCGTCCCGCCACAGCCAACTGCGGTCGGGGTTGACGGAGATGTCGAGGAAATGGTCCTCGGAGTCGACGCCGCCGGACCACCGGGTGCGGGGCTCCTCCAGGTTGACGTACCAGCTGCGGAACTGCCAGCCGCGCTCCCAGAACAGCCAGACCGACCAGGGTTCGCCGGGCCTGGCCAGCTTCAGCACGCCCTCGCCGGCCCAGTGCGCGCGGACGGTGGTGCGGGGGACGGTGTAGCGGGTGGCGAGCGGCTCCTGGTGCACGGGCCTGCCGTCGGTGAGCACCGGTTTGACGCACTCGGTGCCCGGCGCCATCCAGACCGCGAGCAGCTCGGGGGTGTCGCGGACGACCGTCACCGGTCGGCAGATGTGCACGTCGCCCGAGTCGTTGTCGCGGTAGCGCCAGAGGATGTGGTCCCCCGGCGCCCAGTGGTGAGAGTCGCCCGATCCTGTCATGCGCAGATATTAGGGGCGCGTCCCACCGGCCGCTGCGATCCAGGTCACGGATGAGTCATACGAAGCACGTCGAGCGCCTCGTCCAGCTGCTCGACGGTCAGCGCCCCCCGTTCGACGTACCCGCCCTCCAGGACGACCTGCCGGATCGTCTTGCGTTCGGCCAGCGACCTCTTGGCGACCTTGGCCGCCTCCTCGTAGCCGATGTACCTGTTCAGCGGGGTGACGACGGACGGCGAGGACTCGGCGTACTCCCGGGCCCGTTCGACGTTGGCGGTGATCCCGTCGACCGTGCGGTCGGCCAGCAGGCGCGCGGCATTGGCCAGGAGTCGTACGGATTCCAGCAGGTTCTTGGCCATCACCGGGAGCATCACGTTGAGCTCGAAGTTCCCGGCCGCGCCCGCGACCGCGACCGTGGTGTCGTTTCCGGTCACCTGCGCGGCGACCATCAGGACGGCCTCGGGAATGACCGGATTCACCTTGCCGGGCATGATCGAGGAGCCGGGCTGGAGGTCGGGGAGGTTGATCTCGGCGAGGCCGGTGCGCGGGCCGCTGGCCATCCAGCGCAGATCGTTGGAGATCTTCGTGAGGCCGACCGCGATGGTCCTGAGCTGGCCGGACGTCTCCACGAGGCCGTCCCGGGCGCCCTGGGCCTCGAAGTGGTCGCGGGCCTCGGTGAGCGGAAGGCCGGTCGCTTCGACGAGTTCGGCGATGACGGCGGCGGAGAAGCCGGGCGGCGTGTTGATGCCGGTGCCCACCGCCGTACCGCCGAGGGGGAGTTCGGCGAGCCGGGGCAGGGAGGCGCGCAGCCGCTCGATCCCGTACCTGACCTGGGCCGCGTAGCCGCTGAACTCCTGGCCGAGGGTGACGGGCGTGGCGTCCATGAGGTGCGTACGGCCCGACTTCACGACGTCCGCGAATTCGGCCGATTTCCGCTCCAGGGAGGCGGCCAGATGGTCGAGGGCCGGGATGAGGTTGTGGGTCACGGCGGCCGTGGCGGCGATGTGGATGGAGGAGGGGAAGACGTCGTTGGACGACTGCGAGGCGTTCACATGGTCGTTGGGGTGGACCTCGCGGCCCTCGGGGAGCCGCTCGCCGGCGAGCGTGGCGATGACCTCGTTGGTGTTCATGTTGGAGGAGGTGCCGGAGCCGGTCTGGAAGACGTCGACCGGGAAGTGGTCGTCCCAGTCGCCGTCGGCGACCTCGGACGCGGCGGCCACGATGGCGTCGGCCAGGTCCTGGTCGATCACCCCGAGCGAGGCGTTGACCTTGGCGGCGGCCGCCTTGATCCGGGCCAGGGCCGCGATGTGGGCGCCCTCCAGTCGCTGCCCGGAGATGGGGAAGTTCTCCAGTGCCCGCTGGGTCTGGGCCCGCCACTTGGCGTGCGCGGGGACCCGCACCTCGCCCATCGAGTCCCGCTCGATCCGGTACTCGCTCATGCCGTCGCTCATGTCGTCGCTCATGATGTCAACCTCCATGCAAAGGTGAGCACTTGTCTTGTTCTGGCTATTCCCATTGCGCTTACCGGCCAGTAAAAACCGTGGGTAACCCCACTTCCAGGAGGCGCAATGAGGCGCACCAGGTACAGACTCCGTTGGGCGATCGCGGCCACGGCCGCGGCCGCCGCGGCCTTCGGAACCATGACGGCCGTCGCCCCCGCCGGCGCGGCGGCCGAGGCCACTCCCCGTACCGCTTC
Source organism: Streptomyces sp. NPDC058579 (assembly GCF_042718575.1). Taxonomy (NCBI): domain Bacteria; kingdom Bacillati; phylum Actinomycetota; class Actinomycetes; order Kitasatosporales; family Streptomycetaceae; genus Streptomyces; species Streptomyces sp. NPDC058579. Next base: position 137,524 of record NZ_JBHXPI010000016.1, on the reverse strand, counting down.
TTCCTCTTCCTCGGCAGCGCTACCGCCCGAGCTTGAGGCGATCCGGGCCGCCGAGGCCACCAAGATCTACGGCAGTCCCGAGGAGCGCCCGCTCGCGCAGCGCAGGACAGGGCTGATCTCGCTCGGCGACAGCGAGATCTCCGGCGAGGGCGTCGGCACCTACGAGCCGCCCACCAACGGCCCGACGAACTGGTGCCACCGCTCGCCCGACGCCGCCATCCACCGCACCGGGATCGCCGCCGACCTCACGTTCAACGTGTCCTGTTCCGGCGGCTACACCGGCAACATCCGGATCGGCGGCTCGAAGCAGTACGCCGACGAGCTGGTCCAGAGCGACAACCTGGCCATCAAGGCCCGCAACACCCGTATCAAGATGGTCGTGCTCGTCGCCGGAGCCAACGACGACCTCCAGTTCGGCCCCGTCATGACCGACTGCGTCACCCGGTACCTGACTCTCCAGGGCCCCTGCGAGCCGAAGTACGCCGCCGGCTGGCAGGCCCGCGTCGACGCGCTCGTCCCCAAGGTCGAGCAGACCGTCCGCGACCTGAAGACCGTGATGCGCGACGCCGGGTACGCCGACGGCGACTACAAGCTCGTCGTCATGGGCTACCCCAGCCCGATCGGCCCGGACTTCAAGGACAACCCGAACTTCCCCGGCAAGCTGATCTGCGGCGGCCTCGGCTACGACTCCGACACCGTCTGGGGCCGCAACACCGCCGTCCCCGCCTTCGAGCGCGGCATGCGCAGGGCCGCCGCGAGCACCGGGGCGACCTACCTCGACAACTCCCGGCTCTTCCACGGCCACGAGGTCTGCATGGAGGACACCTGGGCCCGGGGCCTGTACATCGACCTCTCCAAGCCCGGCACCCCGGACGAGAACTCGGTCCGGCAGTCCTTCCACCCGAACGCGAGCGGCCACCGCGCCTTCGCGTCCTGCCTCACCCAGATCTACAACTCGGGCCTCCGCGAGGCGAGTTGCGCGGACGTCAACTCCAGCGGGACGCCGACCCTCTTCCCGTACGCCTGGGACGACGTCTACCGGCCGCTGAAGAACGAGGCCACCGGCAACTGCGTGGACGTGAACGCCTCCACCAGCGCCAACGGCACCGCCGTCCTCGGCTGGGACTGCCACGGCGGCCGCAACCAGAGCTGGTGGTACGACTCCGCCCGGCAGACCGTCCACACCGAGCTGACCCAGGACCGCTGCCTGGACGTGCCGGGCGCCCGCTACCGCGCGGGCGAGGCGCTGATCGTGTGGAACTGCTCGGGCGCCGCGAACCAGAAGTTCGTCCGCGACGGGGCCACGATCCGGCCGAGCGCCGCGACCGGGCTGTGCCTGACGCAGGCGGCGGCGAAGCAGCCGCTGCGGCTGCAGAACTGCGACGGCTCGGCGAACCAGCGGTTCGCCTGACCTGAACCCCGTGGCCCCCGTCCGGTGCGGGACGGGGGCCACGGTCATGTCCGGGTACCTACCGGACGCCTACCGGATGCCTAGAGGGGCTTCAGGGTGGAGCGGGCGAGGTCGTACGCCGGGATCATCGCCCGGTGCTCCGCGGAGTCCAGGCCGCCGAGATGGACGATCACCGTCCCCTTCGGCGCGGCGACGGCGAAGGCGCGCTCCTCCTTCGACTCCTCCATCAGCTTGTTGTAGACCGTGTAGGTCACCTCGACGGCCGGCAGCGCACCGGCCTTCGTCTCCTTGTAGGAGACCTTGGAGGTGTTCTTCTCCGCCTTCACGAACCCTTCGAGGGCGGTACGGGCCGGGCCCTTGCCGGCCGTCCACACGCGCAGATAGCCGATGTTGCCGGCCGGCTTCGCGTCGACCTCGCAGACCATCGTCGCGGGCCCCTGCCTGCCGAGCGCGGCGAACACCTCGTCGTCGGTGGCCTTCACCGCCTCCGGCTTCCAGTCGGCCGCGAGACCGAAGGAGACCGGCAGGTCGCAGGCGCTCCCGGGGGCCCCGATGGATCCGGCCGCCGCCTTGGTGGCGGTGGCGGAGGGGGTGGGGGACGACGGGAGCGCCGCGGCGCGATCGGGCTTCGCCTCGGTGCCCAGGCAGCCGGTCAGGGTCCCGGCCGCCGTGAGGACGGCGAGTGCCGGGACCAGGACCCGTATCGGATGTCTCATGCGCGCGAGACTATCCGGCGCCGGTCACTGCCGGTCAGCGCCGGTCGGCGCTGGTCAGGAGAGCTTGCCGCCGTAGTCCGGCAGCTTGAAGGCGCGCTCGGCGTGGCCGCCGACGATGTCGGTGGTGTTGTTGCCGATGTTGGCGATGATCGTGTAGCCCTTGCCCTCGATCTCCGCGCGCTTCTCCGTCTTGTACGCGCTGACCTCCGCGAACAGGTCGGGCAGCGAGCGCACGTAGAGACCGTCGACCGGGTAGCCGGCCTGCTTCAGGTTCCAGTGCGTGAGCGAGTAGATGATGCCGGGCCTGGCGGTGACGAAGAAGACCGCGACACCGCGGTCGTGGGCGTCCTCGACCAGGTCGCGCACGTCGGCGATGGCCGGGGTCGGCAGCTCCCAGAAGGGGTGGAAGTCCGTCTCCAGCGAGGAGTTGTCGATGTCGAGGACGATCGCCTGCTTCTCGCGGCCGGCGTCCTTGGAACGCTCCTCGATGTACGGACGCGCCTGTGCGACGACGGCCGCGACGTCACGCCGCCAGGTCGTGTAGTCGACCTTGTCGAAGGCGGCGGCCGACGTCGAGTGGCTGTCCGGGTCGGCCGCGGAGGCGGCGGGCGCGGGCACGACGACCAGCAGGGTGGTCAGGGCGAAGGTGGCCGTGGTTCCGGCGGCGGCGCGCCTGAGGAGGGGGGTGGCGGAGGGCATGGGGGGGCTCCCGAGTGGTCGACCGGCTCAGTGGTTGACATGCTCGCGGCCAATACTGGCCAGTAGGCGACGGGAAGGCTACCGGTTGGTAGCGAGTTTCTGAGCGGAGATCGACGACGGACCGACGACGGACCGACGGCGGGATCGACGACGCCCCTCGGTCCACCGGACCGAGGGGCGTCGTGCGGAAGGGCGATCGGGGTCAGCCGAGGCCGGGGCCGCGCACCGGGATGTGGGTGAACGTCGGCTCCGGGGCCGGGTTCTGGAAGAAGTCGTTGCCCTTGTCGTCCACGACGATGAACGCGGGGAAGTCCTCGACCTCGATCTTCCAGACCGCCTCCATTCCGAGCTCCTCGTACTCGACGACCTCGACCTTCTTGATGCAGTCCTGCGCGAGGCGCGCCGCCGGGCCGCCGATGGAGCCCAGGTAGAAGCCGCCGTGGCTGCCGCACGCGTCCGTGACCTGCTTCGAGCGGTTGCCCTTGGCCAGCATGACCTTGGAGCCGCCCGCCGCCTGGAACTGCTCGACGTAGGAGTCCATCCGGCCGGCCGTCGTCGGGCCGAAGGAGCCGGAGGCGTACCCCTCGGGGGTCTTCGCCGGGCCCGCGTAGTAGACCGGGTGGTCCTTCAGGTACTGCGGCATCTCCTCGCCCGCGTCGAGCCGCTCCTTGATCTTGGCGTGCGCGATGTCGCGGGCCACGACCAGCGGACCGTTGAGCGAGAGCCGGGTCTTGACCGGGTACTTGGTGAGTTCGGCGAGGATCTCGTCCATCGGCTGGTTCAGGTCGATCTTGACCACGTCCGAGGCCTCGTCGACCTCGTTCAGGTGCTCGTCCGTCGTCTCGGGCAGGAAGCGCGCCGGGTCCGTCTCCAGCTGCTCCAGGAAGACGCCCTCGGCCGTGATCTTCGCGACGGCCTGGCGGTCGGCCGAGCAGGACACGGCGATCGCGACGGGCAGCGAGGCGCCGTGGCGCGGCAGCCGGACGACGCGGACGTCGTGGCAGAAGTACTTGCCGCCGAACTGTGCGCCGATGCCGATCCGCTGCGTCAGCTCGAAGACCTTCTCCTCCAGCTCCTTGTCGCGGAAGCCGTGGCCGGTCTCGGCCGAGCCCTCGGCGGGCAGCTCGTCCAGGTAGTGCGCGGAGGCGTACTTCGCGGTCTTCAGCGCGAACTCGGCGGACGTGCCGCCGACGACGATCGCCAGGTGGTACGGCGGGCAGGCGGCCGTACCGAGCGAACGGATCTTCTCCTCCAGGAACTTCATCATGCTCGCCTCGTTGAGCACGGCCTTCGTCTCCTGGTAGAGGAAGGACTTGTTGGCGGAGCCGCCGCCCTTGGCCATGAAGAGGAACTTGTACGCGCCGCCGTCCGTCGCGTACAGCTCGATCTGCGCGGGCAGGTTCGAGCCGGTGTTCTTCTCCTCCCACATGGTGACCGGGGCCATCTGCGAGTACCGCAGGTTGAGCTTGGTGTACGCGTCGTAGATGCCCTTGGACAGGGCCTCCTCGTCGCGGCCCGAGGTCAGCACGTGCTGGCCGCGCTTGCCCATGACGATCGCGGTGCCGGTGTCCTGGCACATGGGCAGGACGCCGGCGGCGGCGATGTTCGCGTTCTTGAGGAGGTCGAGCGCGACGAACTTGTCGTTGCTCGACGCCTCCGGGTCGTCGATGATCCGGCGCAGCTGGGCCAGGTGGGCCGGGCGCAGGAAGTGCTGGATGTCCTTGATCGCCTCGGCGGCGAGGGTGCGCAGCGCCTCCGGCTCGACCTTGAGGAACGTACGGCCGTCGGCCTCGAAGGTGGAGACACCTTCGGCGGTCACCAGGCGGTAGGGCGTGGTGTCCTCTCCCAGGGGGAGCAGATCGGAGTACGAAAACTCTGGCATGACGGCAGCCATTCCTCACTCGGCAGACGGCGACGCCACCTCCATTGGCGGCGCCTCCTCCAGCGTAGAGCGCTGCTGAGGCCCCGATCCTGTGAGGTAAGGCTCACTAGGGGCCGGGATCGCGCCGAAGTGGAGTGTGGCGCCGTTTTTCAGGCCAGGGGTGTGCGGTGGAGGGCGATCAGAAGACGCCAGGTGCGGGCCGCGATCTGTTCGGGGCTCGCGTCGATCAGGCCGTGCAGCCAGTCCGCGAGCAGCCCCGCGAAGGCGGCCGCCACCGCCGAGGCGACGAGGCCCGGCTCGGGCGCACCGGCCAGCTCGCGCTCGCGGGCGCTGTACGCGCGCAGCTCCCGGTGGAGCAGCTCGCCGAGCGGACCGCCGCCGCCGGGCCGCAGCAGGCTCCGGTAGAGCGGCGCGTGCGGGGCGACCTCGGCGAAGAAGACGGGCAGCGCGGGCGGCGGGGCGGCCGGGTCGGGCGTGCCGCGCCAGGCGTGCAGGGCCTCGACCGCGTCCCGTACGACATCTGCGCAGGCGTCCACGGCGAGGGCCTGGAGGTCGGCGTAGTGCAGGTAGAACGTGGCCCGGCCGATCCCGGCCCGGCGGACGAGCGCGGCGACGCCGACCTCGTCGACGGGGCGCTCGGCGCACTCCTCCAGGAGCGCGGCGCGCAGCTTGGCGCGGGTGCGGGCGGCGCGGGGGTCGGTGGCGCGGGGGTCCGGGGGCGGGCTGATCACCCCGCCCACAGTACGGCGGCCAGGGCGAGGGCCCCGGGAAGGGCCTGGGCGAGCAGGATGCGGCGGTTGGCGGTGAGCCCGCCGTAGACCCCGGCGATCACGACGCAGGAGAGGAAGAAGACCTGGACCCGGTAGCCGGTGGGGTCGGCGGCGATCAGGCCCCAGACCAGACCGGCCGCGAGGAAGCCGTTGTACAGCCCCTGATTGGCGGCGAGGGGTGCGGTCCGGCGCGCCAAGTCGGCGTCGAATCCGGAGAGTTCGCGCCCCGGACGGCGCTCCCAGAGGAACATCTCCAGGATCAGGATGTAGACGTGCAGGGCGGCGACGAGGCCGACGGCGAGGTTCGCGAGAGTAGTGGACACCTGTCCAGGATACATGGACAGGTGTCTTGGAGTGGCCAGGAGTTGCGCCTGTCGACCGCGCCCGTCGGTCGTGCCCCCTAGTCGCGATCTATCGCGTTTCGCTACGCTGGCGTCGTGGACCTCGAAAAGCAGCCTCAGAAGCCGGTCGCCCCCGCCGAGCCCGCCCCCGCTCCGGCCGTTCCGGCCGCGGCTCCGGGTGACTCGCTGCGGGCCTCGGACGCCGACCGGGACCGGATCGCGGACATCCTCAGGGACGCGATGGCCGAGGGGCGGATCGACGCCGAGGAGCACTCCGAGCGGATCGACGCGGTCTACCGCGCCAAGACCGTGGGCGAGTTGGAGCCGATCGTCAGCGACCTGCCCGCCGGCAACCGCCCCCGCCCGGAGCCCGAGGCGACGTACGCGTACGGCCCCGACGACACCACCGGCCCCGCCGACACCATGGTCGCCGTCTTCTCCAGCTCCACCCGCAAGGGCCGCTGGCGCGTGGGCCGCAGGACCAACGCCTTCGCGCTCTTCGGCAACATCGAGATCGACCTGACCGAGGCGCTCTTCGCCCAGCGGCTGACCACCATCAACGCCACCTCGATCTTCGGCAACGTGGAGGTCCGCGTCCCGGAGAACATCAGCCTGCGCGGCAACGGCACGGGGATCTTCGGCAACTTCGAGGTCGTGACGATGGAGGCCGCCGACCCGCAGGCCCCGGTCGTCGTGATCAACGGCTACTCGCTCTTCGGCAACGTCGAGGCCAAGCCCAAGCGCGGCAAGTGGATCACGGACCTGCAGAACGTCGTCCAGGACAAGCTGCGCAAGCACCTCGGCCACTGACGCCGGGAGGTGGCGGGGCGGTCGGGGGACGGCCGCCGGCCGGACGTCTCTGACCAGGGGTGACGGAGTGACCGGATTCCGCCCCTGCGACTCCGCACTCCGGAACTCGGCGGCACGCAGTGCATAGGCGCGCGCACAGCGGGTAGGGCTGCTGCATCGTCTCTCGCTCGCGAAGCCGTCGTCAGGAGTAGACCGTGCTGCCACTGCCGCATCAGCCCCTCCAGGTTGCCGCCGTGCCGTCCCAGCGTGCCCCCGCTCGGGAGGACGAGGCGGGCCCCTGGCACACGGAGGCGGTGTGCCGCCGGGACGAAGCCGGGCTGTTCTTCGCCCCCTCCAAGGAACCGACCGCCTCGCGGCTCGCGCGGGAGGAGGCCGCCAAGCGGGTCTGCGCCCGCTGCCCCGTGATGGTCGAGTGCCGGGAGCACGCGCTGCTCCAGCCCGAGCCGTACGGCGTGTGGGGCGGGCTCACCGCCGCCGAGCGCCGCGTCGTGCTCGCCCGGCGCCGCCGCCGTGAGGTGGAGCTCCAGAAGGCCGCCGCGGCGGACCGGATCGCCGCGGCCGGCTGACCGCCAGAGCGGCTGACCGCCCGAGCGACGGACGGCTCCGACGTCTTCCGTACGTACGGAAAGGGGCGCCCCCACCGCACATGGGGGCGCCCCTTCTCGTTCCCGTACGACCTACGACCGCCGTGACGTTACTTCGCCCGGGTCACTTCGCCCGGTCGAAGTCGATCTTGCTGTACGCGCGCAGCTTCGACAGCCGGTGCTCGGAGTCGATCTGCCGGATCGTGCCGGACTTCGAGCGCATCACCAGCGACGACGTGGTAGCGGTCTCCGAGCGGTAGCGGACGCCGCGCAGCAGCTCGCCGTCCGTGATGCCGGTGGCGACGAAGAACACGTTCTCGCCGCTGACCAGGTCGTTGGTGGAGAGTACCCGGTCCAGGTCGTGGCCCGCGTCGATCGCCTTCTGGCGCTCGGCGTCGTCCTTCGGCCACAGCTTGCCCTGGATGACACCGCCGAGGCACTTGATGGCGCAGGCGGAGATGATGCCCTCGGGCGTACCGCCGATGCCGAGGAGCAGGTCCACGCCGGTGCCCTCGCGGACGGCCATGATCGAACCGGCGACGTCGCCGTCGGTGATGAACTTGATCCGGGCGCCGGTCTCGCGGATCTCCTTGACGATGCCCTCGTGGCGGGGGCGGTCCAGGATGACGACCGTGACGTCCTCGGGGGACATGTTCTTGGCCTTGGCGACCCGGCGGATGTTGACCGAGGCGGGCGCGTCGATGTCGACGAAGTCGGCGGCCTCGGGGCCGGTGACCAGCTTGTCCATGTAGAAGACCGCGGACGGGTCGAACATGGTGCCGCGGTCGGCGGCGGCGAGGACGGCGATCGCGTTGGGCATGCCCTTGGCGTTCAGCGTGGTGCCGTCGATCGGGTCGACGGCGATGTCCACCTCGGCGCCGGTACCGTCGCCGATCCGCTCACCGTTGTAGAGCATGGGGGCTTCGTCCTTCTCGCCCTCGCCGATGACGACGACGCCGTTCATCGAGACGGTGGAGACGAGCGTGCGCATGGCGTTGACCGCCGCGCGGTCGGCGCCGATCTTGTCGCCGCGGCCCACCCAGCGGCCGGCGGCCATGGCGGCTGCCTCGGTGACACGGACGAGCTCAAGGGCGAGGTTGCGATCGGGGGCCTCGGGGGAGACCTCGAGCTCGGACGGCAGGGAATGCTCGGTCATCGGAGCGCACCTTTCTGTACGGCGACGGCCGGAATAAAGAGGGTGCTGCGACTCTATCGGTACGTCGACAAATTGAGCAGAGGGGCCCACGTATGAGCACAACACCATGATGCGACCATGGTGGGCGTGGCAGGTATGCGAGGCAGGCAGACGGTACGCGGGATGTTCCAGTCGCTCGGGGTGATCTTGGTCGCCGCGGGCGTGATGTATCTCTTCATCCCGCACGACGACAAGGCCGACCCGGTCAAGGCCAAGGACTACCGGGTCGAGCTGGTGACGGCACAGCGGGCGGCGCCCTACCCGGTGCTGGCCCCCGAGGGGCTCGGGGAGGGCTGGAAGGCGACCGTCGTCTCGTACAAGCGCGAGCAGGGCGACGCCTGGCAGCTGGGCTTCCTCGACCCGGACACCCAGTACGTCGCGATCCACCAGTCGACGGCGGAGCCGGAGAAGTTCGTCCCGAAGGTCACCCAGCAGGCCAAGGACTCCGGAAAGACCCAGACGGTCGCCGGTCAGGTCTGGCAGCGCTGGGAGGGCCCGAAGTACGACGCCCTGGTGCGCACGGACGGCGGCGCGACGACGGTCGTGACGGGGACGGCCTCGTTCGAGCGGCTCGCGGAGATGGCGGGCGCGCTGCAGTCGAAGAAGGCGTAGGCGCCTGGATTCGTACGGGATTCGTACGGGAAAGCCCCCGGACTCGAGGAGTCCGGGGGCTTTCCCGTGTGCTGTGGGGCTCAGCTGCGCTGTGGGGCTCAGACGGTGGTGACGACGTCGTCGTAGGCCAGGCGCGGGGAGCGCGGGAACCAGGCGTCCTCGCCCGGCTTGCCGATGTTGATGACCATCAGCGGGGTGTGGTCGTCGTCCAGGAACTCCTTCTGGAGGCCCGCGAAGTCGAGACCGGTCATCGGGCCTGCGGCCAGGCCGGCGGCGCGGACGCCGACTATGAAGTACGCGGCCTGGAGGGCGGCGTTCAGCAGGGCCGAGCCCTCACGGGCCGGGCGCTCGGCGAAGAACATGTCCTTGGCCTGCGGGAAGTGCGGCAGCAGGCTCGGGAGCTCCTCGTGGAACTCGTTGTCGGCGGAGAGGATCGCGACCAGCGGTGCGGTGGCGGTCTTCGGCTGGTTGCCCTCGGCCATGTGCTTCACCAGGCGCTCGCGGGCCTCGGGGGAGCGGACCAGCGTGATGCGCAGCGGGGTCTGGTTGAAGGCGGTCGGCCCGTACTTGACCAGGTCGTAGATCGCCTGGACCTGCTCGTCGGTCACCGGCTCGTCGGTGAACGTGTTGGCGGTACGGGCCTCACGGAAGAGGAGGTCCTGGGCGGTGGGGTCAAGAGCGAGGGGCATGCGGCGTACCTTCCGGACTGCAAGGGGGTTCAAGCGATGCCCTCACCGTACGGCGGTGTTTGGTGAAGTTTCAACTAATCCAAGCGGATAGTGATCCGGTTCACATCGCCATGGTACGGGACCTGGGACGGAACCCGGTGCGGGGGCGTGCGGACGGCGGGGGCTGGGCGTTCACCTGGGCCCGGTCCGAGTCCTGGTCCGAGCCCAAGCCCTAGATCTGCTCCTGGTCCGCGCCCTGGTTCTAGCGCTCGTCCCCGTCCGCGTCGTCGCCCTCGTCCTCCGAGGTGGACGTCGCGGCGTTGAGACGGGCCCGTGCGCCCTCCAGCCAACGCCGGCAGACCTTCGCCAATTCCTCCCCACGCTCCCAGAGCGCGAGCGACTCCTCCAGGCTCGTTCCGCCCGTCTCCAGACGCCGAACGACCTCGATCAACTCGTCGCGGGCCTGCTCGTATCCGAGCGCCTCTTCCGTGGTGGCTGCCATGGGATCCACCCTATGCGTCGGGTCCGACAACGCGCCGCACTGTGAACTCGCCCGCCGAGACCCGGGCCCGCAGCTCCTCGTCCACCGCGACCTCCTCGGGGGACCGGACGACCGTCCCGTCCGCCCGCTGGAGCACGGCGTACCCGCGCTCCATCGTCGCGGCCGGCGAAAGGGCCCGGACCCGGGCCCGGGTGTGCGACAGCTCCGAGTCGGCCCGGTCGAGCAGGTGCCCGAGGGTCCGGCGGCTGCGGGCGAGGAGCGCGTCGAGCTCGTCCTCGCGCTGCTCCACCATCCGCTGCGGATGCTCCATGACGGGCCGCGCGAGCGCGTGCGCGAGCCCGCGCTCCTCGCGGTCGAGGAGCCCCCGCACCGTCCGCAGGGCCCGGTCGCGCAGGCCCTGCACCCGGTCGAGCTCCTCGCCGACGTCCGGTACGACCTTCTTGGCGGCGTCGGTCGGCGTGGAGGCGCGCAGGTCGGCGACGAGGTCGAGGAGCGGCGAGTCCGGTTCGTGGCCGATCGCGGAGACGACGGGCGTACGGCAGTCGGCGACGGTGCGGATCAGCTGCTCGTCGGAGAACGGCAGCAGGTCCTCGACGCTGCCGCCGCCCCGGGCCACGATGATCACGTCCACGTCGGCGTGCGCGTCCAGCTCCTTCACGGCCTGGACGACCTGGGGTACGGCCTTCACGCCCTGCACGGCCACGTTACGCACCTCGAAGCGGACGGCGGGCCAGCGGCGCCGCGCGTTCTCCAGGACGTCCCGCTCGGCGGCGGAGGCACGGCCGCAGACGAGCCCGACGAGGTGGGGGAGGAAGGGCAGCGGCTTCTTGCGGTCGAGCGCGAAGAGCCCCTCGGCGCCGAGGCTCCGCTTGAGCTGCTCCAGGCGGGCGAGCAGCTCCCCGATGCCGACCGGCTTGATCTCCACGGCCCGCAGCGACAGCTGCCCGCGCGGCGCGTACCACTCGGGCTTGGCGTGCACGACGACGCGGGCGCCCTCGGAGACGATGTCGGCGACGGCGTCGAAGACCTGGCGGTAGCAGGTGACGCCGATGGAGATGTCGTGGGAGGGATCCCGCAGCGTCAGGAACACGACCCCGGCGCCGGGCCGCCGCGACAGCTGCGTGATCTGACCCTCGACCCAGATGGCACCGAGCCGGTCGATCCACCCCCCGATGAGCCGGGAGACCTCTCCGACGGGCAGCGGCGCTTCGGCGGACGTATTGAGACCCATGCGCAGAGCGTAGTGAACGCCACCGACAGACGGGGCGGTGGTGGGCGGTCGTCGGCACGGGCGGTCGCCGGTTGTCGTGGGTTCGGGCGCCCGCCGGCTCGCGCACTCGTCCCCGGTTCACACACTCGTCCTCGTCGCCCCCGTCGCCGGTTCACGCGCTCCGCTGCGTCGTCCCCTGCACCCCCAGCACCACGAGCCCCACGGCCAGCCAGATCACGCCCACCACCTGGGCCGCCGCCGACGCCTCGACGATCACCGCGATCAGGATGGCCGCCCCGACCACGGGCATCACCACGTGCCGGAGCCAGTGCGGTGGCCCCTCCATCCGGCGTACCGCGAACCACCCCACCACGCTCGCGTGCAGCAGCACGAACGCCGTCAGGGCCCCGACGTCGACGACCGAGACCAGGTGGTCGAGGCCGTCGTCCCGCTGGGCCGCCCACACGGCCGCCACCATCGTCACCGCCGCCGCGATCAGGAGCGCCACCCGCGGCACCCCCGAGTCGGTGCGGGCCAGCAGCCGCGGCAGCCGCCGCTCCCGCCCCATGGCGAAGAGCAGCCGGGCGGCCGCCGCCTGCCCCGCGAGCGCGGCGAAGGCGGCCCCGATCGCCTTCGAGACCGCCACCAGGTCGTGCAGCCAGGTCCCCACCGACACGTCCACGGCGTCGTAGAAGGCGGACCCCTGCTTCCCCGGGTCGGCCGCGAGCTGGGCCGACGACAGTGGTTCGAGGAGCGCGACGAGGTAGGTCTGGGCCACGAAGAGCACGCCCGCGAGCGCGAGACAGAACAGCACCGCCCGCGCCACCTTCTCGGAGCCCCCGGTGACCTCCTCGGCGAAGGAGGCGATCGCGTCGAAACCGAGGTACGAGAGCACGGCCACCGACACCGCGCCCACCACGGCCGCCGTCGAGAACGTCCCGTCCCCGGCCAGCGGCGACCACCAGTCCCGCCGCGCCCCGTCCCGTACGAGCACGACGACCGCCGACACGACGAAGATCAGCAGCACCACGATCTCCATGGCGAGCACGGCGAAGCCGACGCGTGCCGCCGCCCGTACGCCCCACAGATTGAGCAGCGTCGTGACGACCACCGCGATCGCCGTCCACACCCACTGGTCCACCTCCGGGACCAGCGCCTCCATGGCGATGCCGGCGAAGAGGTACGCGACGGCCGGGATGAGGAGGTAGTCGAGCATGACCATCCACCCGGCGATGAACCCCGGCCCTTCGCCGAGCCCCTTGCGGGCGTAGGTGAAGACGGAGCCGGCGAAGGGGGCGACCCGCACCATCTGGGCGTAACTGAAGGCCGTGAACGCCATCGCGACCGTGGCCACCACGTACACCAGTGCCACCGCGCCGTGCGACTTCGCGTCCAGGGTTCCGTAGATCCCGACGGGGGCCATGGGCGCGATGAAGAGCAGCCCGTAGACGACTAGGTCGCGGAACCCCAGGGTCCGCCGCAGTCCGGTGTGCGCTGCCACCTGTGCTTCCTCGGCCATGCGCCCCAGTCTCGGCCACGGTACGGATCAGGGACCGTACCGACGCGGCCGTACGGAAGGGCGGTAGCGAGGCGGCGTACGGCCGGGGCGGTGGCGACGCGGCCGTACCGACGCAGCAGTACCGACGTGGCCGCATCCAGCTGTGTCCGTACGCGGCCTTACGATGGGACGCATGACTGCGACGCCCGCGACCAACCGCCCGAAGCGTGTCCTCCTCGCCGCTCCCCGCGGCTATTGCGCGGGTGTGGACCGTGCCGTGATCGCCGTGGAGAAGGCCCTGGAGCAGTACGGCGCGCCGATCTACGTGCGCCACGAGATCGTGCACAACAAGTACGTCGTCCAGACCCTGGAGCGGAAGGGCGCGATCTTCGTCGACCAGGCGACCGAGGTGCCGCCGGGCAACATCGTGATGTTCTCGGCGCACGGCGTGGCCCCGGCCGTGCACGAGGAGGCCCGGGAGGGCCGTCTCAAGACCATCGACGCGACCTGCCCGCTGGTCACGAAGGTGCACAAGGAGGCGGTCCGGTTCGCCAACGAGGACTTCGACATCCTCCTGATCGGCCACGAGGGCCACGAGGAGGTCATCGGCACCTCCGGCGAGGCCCCCGACCACATCCAGCTGGTCGACGGCCCCGCTGACGTCGCCAAGGTGGAGGTGCGCGACCCGTCCAGGGTCGTCTGGCTGTCGCAGACCACGCTCTCGGTGGACGAGACGATGGAGACGGTGGACGCGCTGAAGGAGAAGTTCCCGCAGCTGATCTCCCCGCCCTCCGACGACATCTGCTACGCGACGCAGAACCGTCAGCTGGCCATCAAGGAGCTCGCGGGGCAGGCGGAGCTGGTGATCGTCGTCGGCTCGAAGAACTCCTCGAACTCGATCCGTATGGTCGAGGTCGCCAAGCAGGCCGGCGTCCCGGAGGCGTACCTGGTGGACTTCGCGAGCGAGATCGACGAGGCCTGGCTGGAGGGCGTCACCTCGGTGGGCCTGTCGTCGGGCGCTTCCGTACCGGACGTCCTGGTGCAGGAGGTCCTGGAGTGGCTCTCGGAGCGGGGTTACGCGGACGTGGAGATCGTCAAGACGGCCGACGAGTCGCTGACCTTCTCGCTGCCGAAGGAGCTCCGGAACAAGGACATGCGCGCGGAAGCGGCTGAGCTGGGCAAGGAGTAGCCGGCCAAGCAGTAACGGCTCAGGGCGCAGGAGCCGTTCGAGGAGTCACTCCGCGCTCGAGCCCTTACCGTGGGTTCATGGACGTCTTCGGAGTGGACATCGGCGGTTCGGGCATCAAGGGCGCTCCCGTGGACCTGGAGCGCGGCGAGCTGGCCGAGCCCCGCCACAAGGTACTGACCCCGCATCCCGCCACACCCGACGGTGTGGCGGGATGTGTCGTCGAGGTCGTGGAGAACTTCGGCTGGTCCGGCCCGGTGGGGGTCACCTTCCCGGGCGTGGTCGCCGGCTCGACGATCCGGACGGCGGCCAACGTCGACAAGGGCTGGATCGACATGGACGCGGGCAAGCTGCTCGGCGACCGGCTCGGCGGCCTCGAGGTGACGATCCTGAACGACGCGGACGCGGCCGGGATCGCCGAGATGACGTTCGGCGCGGGCCGGGGCCGTAAAGGCACGGTGATCCTGCTGACGCTGGGTACGGGTATCGGCTCGGCGCTCTTCGTGGACGGCCGGCTCGTGCCGAACACGGAGCTGGGCCACCTGGAGCTGAAGGGCCACGACGCGGAGAAGCGGGCGTCGACGAAGGCCAAGGAGGACGAGGACCTCAGCTGGGAACACTGGGCGACGCGTCGCCTGCAGAAGTACCTGGCACACGTGGAGATGCTGTTCTCGCCGGAGCTGTTCATCATCGGCGGGGGAGTGAGCCGGAAGGCGGACAAGTTCCTGCCGCTGATCGAGGACATCAGGGCGGAGATCGTGCCGGCGCAGCTGGAGAACAACGCGGGGATCGTGGGCGCGGCGATGGCGGCGGCCCGGCGCGTGCCTTCGTAGCAGCGGGCCGACGGGACAGACTGAGGCCAGGCGGGGTGCTTGCCCCCTAGGGAGCGGCCCGCCGCTGAGCCGCGGCGGAGCCCTTGGCAGCGGCCCCACCGGAACCATTCCTCATCCGGGCAGCGGCGGCGGCGGTGCGCTGCCGGCGTCCCATGTCGCGTACCTTCCGGACGCAGGTGATCAGACCGGCGACGAGGGTGCCGCCGTACAGCCACCCGGCGTGCACGGCGAGGGCGGTGACGACGGCCATGGCCTGCCCGCCGAAGCCGCCGGAACCGCCGGAGATGGGCACGACGCCGACGGCGAAGGCGATGGGCACGCTGATCGGGGCCGTCACGAGGTCGGCGGTGCGGACCCAGAGCGCGGTCAGGGCGCTGACCGGCAGGAACAGGAGTCCGTAGACGAGGGGCGAGCCGTCGAGGAGCAGCCGGTCGAGGAAGCCGAGGACCAGCATGGTGGCGGAGGCGAAGAGCCCGGCGCCGAGGCCGGTCAGCCGGGGGTTGGGCAACCGCCGGAGGGCGAGGACGAAGGGCGCGACCGGGGCCGCGGGCCGTCGTACGGGAACGGTGACGGGCACGGGCGGCCCGACGGGCGCCCCTGAGGGCGTGGCCCGCTCGACCCGGCCGCGGCCAGGGCGCGCGGCGACGCGATAGACGGCGGCGCCCTCGACGAGCGCGCCGGGCGGCGTGACGGGGTTTTGCGGCCGCCGGCGGCCTTGAGGCTGACTTGTCCTGTGCTGCTCCACTACACCAACGTAGGTCGGGAGGGGGTGGTGGGGCGGCCCAGGACACGCCCTTTGGGTGACGTTGCCGTAGAGAACGGCCGAAGGTGGGCGTCGCAGGCCGGTTCGGACCCCCCGTAAACTGAGGGATCGCCCCACCCGCGCACTTACCAGAAGGTCGCCACCGTGTCGCTCACGATCGGAATCGTCGGTCTGCCGAATGTCGGCAAGTCGACCCTGTTCAACGCCCTGACCAAGAACGACGTCCTGGCGGCCAACTACCCGTTCGCCACGATCGAGCCGAACGTCGGCGTCGTCGGTGTCCCGGACGCCCGCCTGACGAAGCTGGCGGAGATCTTCAGCTCGCAGCGGGTGCTCCCGGCGACGGTCGACTTCGTCGACATCGCGGGCATCGTCCGCGGCGCGAGCGAGGGCGAGGGCCTGGGCAACAAGTTCCTGGCGAACATCCGCGAGTCGGACGCGATCTGCCAGGTCATCCGCGCCTTCAAGGACGAGAACGTCGTGCACGTCGACGGCAAGGTCTCGCCGAAGGACGACATCGAGACGATCAACACGGAGCTGATCCTCGCGGACCTCCAGACGATCGAGAAGGTCCTCCCGCGCCTGGCGAAGGAGGCCCGGATCAAGAAGGACGTGGCCCCGAAGGTCGCGGCGGTCGAGGCGGCGCAGGCGATCCTGGAGCGCGGCGACACGCTCTTCTCGCAGGGCATCCTGCAGGGCTCGGACAAGGCGGAGCTCCTCCACGACCTGCACCTCCTCACCACGAAGCCGTTCCTGTACGTCTTCAACGTGGACGAGGACGAGCTGACGGACGACTCGTTCAAGGACGAGCAGCGCGCGCTGGTGGCCCCGGCGGAGGCGATCTTCCTCAACGCCAAGCTGGAGCAGGACCTCGCCGAACTGGACGAGGAGGACGCCATCGAGCTCCTCCAGTCGGTGGGCGCGGAGGAGCCGGGCCTGGCGATCCTCGCCCGCGTCGGCTTCGACACCCTGGGCCTCCAGACCTACCTGACGGCCGGCCCGAAGGAATCCCGCGCCTGGACGATCAAGAAGGGCGCCACGGCCCCGGAGGCAGCCGGCGTGATCCACACGGACTTCCAGAAGGGCTTCATCAAGGCCGAGGTCATCTCCTTCGCCGACCTCGTCGAAACGGGCTCGGTAGCCGAAGCCCGCGCGGCCGGCAAGGCCCGCATGGAGGGCAAGGAGTACGTCATGCAGGACGGCGACGTGGTGGAGTTCCGCTTCAACGTGTAGCTGAACCACCGGAAGGGGTCGGACTCTGAGGAGTCCGACCCCTTCCGCGTTCCCGGGCTGACGCGCTGCCGGCTTCGCTCATAGGGCTTTCAGGGCCGCCAGGAAGTCCAGTTTGGTTTCCAGGCGGGTCAGGTCGCGGCCTGTGAGTTGTTCGATGCGGGCTATGCGGTGGCGTAGGGAGTTGACGTGGAGATGGAGTTGGGCGGCGCAGGTGGTCCAGGAGGCGTCGCAGGTCAGGAAGGTTTCCAGGGTGGTCAGGAGGTCCGTTCGGTGGCGGCGAGCCCGTCGCGATGGTCCACACGGCCATGGCGGAGGTCGGCCAGGGCGGCGTCACCATCCACGCGCAGATCGCCCGCACCGAGCTCGGCGTCCAGCAGGTCACCATCCATCCCGCCGACACCCAGGTGGGCTCGGCCGGTTCGACCTCGGCGGCCCGCCAGACGTACATGACCGGCGGGTCCGTCAAGAACTCCTGCGGGCTCGTCCGCGAGCGGGTGATCGAGATCGGCCGGCGCAAGTTCGGCTCGTACGTGCCGGCGTGGGCCGAGGGAGGGCTGCTTCTGGACGGCGGCAAGGTCGTCACCGCCGGTGGCGAGGTCCTGGCCACCCTCGCGGACGTCCTGGAGGACGAGGTGGTGGAGGTCGAGGCGGAGTGGCGGCACCGCCCCACCGAGCCCTTCGATCTCGTCACCGGCCAGGGCGACGGGCACGTGCAGTACTCGTTCGCCGCGCACCGCGCGGTCGTGGAGGTCGACACCGAGTTGGGACTGGTCAAGGTCGTCGAGCTCGCCTGCGCCCAGGACGTCGGCAAGGCGCTGAACCCGCTGTCGGTCGTCGGCCAGATCCAGGGCGGTACGGTCCAGGGCCTGGGCGTCGCGGTGATGGAGGAGATCATCGTGGACCCGAAGACCGCGAAGGTGCGGAACCCGTCCTTCACGGACTACCTGCTCCCGACGATCCTCGACACACCGACGATCCCGGTCGACTACCTCGAACTGGCCGACCCGAACGCGCCGTACGGAGTCCGCGGCATCGGCGAGGCCCCGACCCTGTCGTCCACCCCGGCGGTCGTCGCGGCGATCCGGAACGCGACGGGCCTGGAGCTCAACAGGACGCCGGTCAGGCCGGAGCACCTCATCGGCCTCTGACGCGTGCCCTGCTCTCCGTGTCCCTTCTCGTCGACGATGCTGTCTGTACGCAACCGATGACAGTGGGGGGCTTTCGTGACGGAGACGAACGTGTCGTGGCGTTCCATGAAGAAGTGCGAGCAGGCCTGGCTGGAGGGCGTCACGCAGTTGAGGACGCGTAACTGGTCCGCTGCCGCCGACGCCTTCAGTACGGCCATCGATCACAATCCGCTGGCCGCCGACGCCTGGCTCGGGCTCCACGCCACGGGGACCAGCCAGGGCCAGGCCATCGAGGCGATGCACGACCAGGCGCGTTCCTTCGGCGCGCTGCGCACGAAGCTGCAGAGACGGCTGTTATCGCGGTTCCGGATCGGGCGGTACGTGACCTTCCGCCTTGAGACCTCCCGCGACCTCTGGCTGGCGAGGGCGGCGAAGTACCTGGACGACGGCCTGCTCGACGCGGCGTGGAACATGCTCGCCCACGCCGTACTCGACTGCGACGAGACCCGCTTCGTCTGCGCGCGGTACGCCCTGCTGGCGAAGCGCTGGCCGCTCCTGTTGTCGTTCGCCGAGGGCATCCGGGACCCGCACCTGCGGGACGAGTCGCAGCTCTACGTCGCCGCGGGCCTCATCGCCCAGGGGGTCTGCCACGAGGCCCTCAACGTGCTCGACCCGCTCCCTCAGGCGCTGGCGAACGACGCCGGATTCCTGGGGGAGTTGGCGTATCTCCGGGGGCGGGCGTACGAGGAGCTGGGGCGGGCGGAGGAGGCGCTGAAGCAGTTCCAGACGGCGTTCCGGTACAGCCCCGGCCTGGCCGATGTGGCCCAGCGGGCGAACGCGGTGGTCCCGCGGACGGAGCGCGTACCCGCGGGGGACGGGGGCGGTGGCTCCGCGCAGGCGGCCGGGCGTTCCTCCTCCGCGCGAGACGGCGCGCTGACGGAGGAGGAGCGTGCCGCGTTGCTGGAGGAGGCGATGGCCGAACTGGAGGCGATGATCGGCCTCGCTCCCGTGAAGCGGCAGGTACGTGCGCTGTCGGCGCAGTTGAGGATGGCGGTGGTACGGAGGGGCCAGGGCCTTGCCACCTCGCCGGCTCCCCTGCACCTGGTCTTCGCGGGGCCGCCCGGCACGGGCAAGACCAGCGTGGCTCGCGTCGTCGGCAAGATCTTCGCCGGGCTCGGCCTGCTGGACCGGGGCCACGTCGTCGAGACCCAGCGCGTCGACCTCGTGGGGCAGCACCTCGGAGAGACGGGCATCAAGACGTCCAGGACCATCGACGAGGCGCTGGACGGCGTTCTCTTCATCGACGAGGCGTACGGTCTGTCCAACACCGGCTACTCGGGCGGTGACGCCTTCGGCAAGGAGGCCCTGCAGGTGCTCCTCAAGCGGGCGGAGGACGATCGGCACCGGCTCATCGTGGTTCTGGCGGGGTATCCGGACGAGATGGCCGCTCTGCTGTCCAGCAACCCGGGCCTTGCCTCGCGCTTCAACACCCGGGTGGATTTCCCTTCGTACTCCGCCGACGAACTGGTCCTGATCGCGA
The DNA here is from genome assembly GCF_042718575.1 of Streptomyces sp. NPDC058579. Lineage (NCBI taxonomy): Bacteria > Bacillati > Actinomycetota > Actinomycetes > Kitasatosporales > Streptomycetaceae > Streptomyces > Streptomyces sp. NPDC058579. The sequence goes on along the minus strand of NZ_JBHXPI010000016.1, from coordinate 117,944 downwards.
AGTCTTTCCTCGACGGCCAGGGAGATGTCCTCACCGAGGACGCGGAGGTCGCCCTGCGTACGTCCTGCGAGCTGGCCGTCAGCCGAGACCTCGTCGACCCCCTCGGCAACGGCCGCTTCGCCCGCGAACTCGCCCGGAAGGCGTCCGCCGTCCGGGACCTGCGCGTCTACGACCTCCACGGCAGCGCGGGAACCCCGTCACCGGAGGAGGTCACGACGCTCCTGATGGCCGACATCACGACCGCGTACCGGGAACTCGTCGAGAGCGTTCCGCCGGCGATGTGACCTGCCGCCTGAGTTCACTCCCCCGGCCCGGGCGCGCGGGCCGGGTTCAGTCCCCCAGCCCCGGCCCCCGGTTCGGCCCGGGGCGCTGCTGTTCCGGGGGCGCCTGCTGGGGCTCGGTGGGCGCGGAGGTGCTCCGCCTGCCCGTCACCTGGACCCCGGGCAGCCACTGCTGCCCGGGTTGCGGCTCGCGGCTCGCGGGGGCGGGGGCCTGCGTGGGGACTGGAGCCTGCGTGGGGGCGGGGGGTGCGGGCGACGTCCGGTGTGGGATCGCGGCGGTGGGCTTGGCCTGCGGCTCGGGCGCCGCTCCCTCGTTGACGGTCCCGTGCTGCTGGGGAGTCACGCCCTGCTCCGCGGTCGCTTCCTGCTGCTGCGTCGGCGCCGGGCCCGGGGTGTGCGAGGGTTCGGTCGTGGTCCTGGCCGGTGCCGGGAGTTCCGGCCGCCGCCACCGGAGCGGGATCTCCTGTATCCGTTGCACGGCATTCTCGTCCCCGGCCTGTTCCGCGGCCACGGCCCGCGCCCGGAGCGCGCTCTGCCGGGCGATGGGGGAGAACCCGGGCGAGGCGTTGCCGGTCTCGGCGGGCAGGGCGCGGCCGCCCATCTGGTTCAGCTCCTGCTGGATGCCCGACTCGGGGGTGAACACCTCACGCGGAAGTTGCCAGGACGCGGCTCCGTCCACGTCGACGCGGTGCTCATGACCATCCTCGGTACGGAACGTCAGCCCGTAGCCGATGTACTGGTCGTCCTGGTCGAACATCAGGTCGCCGGAGACCCGCCCGCCGTTGTCCCGTACCTGGTTCGCCAGCGTCTGCAAGGCGGGAGGAAGGGGGTTGGTGCGGCCGAGGCTGGCGACGTAGCCGTCGCCACTGAGTACCCTTTCCGGATCGCCCTTGCGCTCGCCCGGGTACTTCAGCTGGAACGAGGTCTTCCCGTCCTCGCCCTGAACGGTTTCGATGGCGCCCACGCGCGCGGTGATGAAGTTCAGGCGGCCCTTGAACTCCTCTCGCATCTGCGGGAACTGCACCTGGTGTTCCAGCGCGGGCGGCGGTTCCGCGCCGATGATGGTCACCTTCGCGTTCGGATTCTCCCGCAGGATGATCTCCGCGTTGGCGACCCCTGTGCCGCCGGAACCGGCGACGATCCAGTGCTCGGCGTCCGCCGGGTTGAAGCGGTTCTCGGCGACCTCGTCGCCCATCAGAACCCGCCCAGGGGCTGCCTCCCTCGCCGTCTCCCACTTCTCGGTGGCTTCCAGGGTCGTGAAGCAGCCGTTCAAGCGCTGCTTGACGGGCCCTTCTCCCAGCCCGTCGAACAGGGCTTCCCGAAGTCGGGAGGACTCGACGGCGGCGAGGACCGTCGCGGCGTCGGCTCCGGTCCGTGCGGCATGGGTGAGCTGCTCCCGAAGCTCGCCGACTCCGGCGACGTCCTGTCCCTCGAGCTCCTGGAGACGCTCGCTGATCAGCCGTACGGCCTCACTGCGGCTCTCCACGCCCGGCCCGGTCTCGCCGCTGTCGCGCGCGATCCCGGGGACCACCTCGGGCGTCAGGCCGGTCGCGACGCTGGGAGTGCCGTCGACCCGCACCAGCAGGGGTGCCCCGCCACGCTCGCTGCCGTCCCTGTTGAAGGCCTGCGCCTCGGCGATCAGCGTGCCGTTCTCGTCGAGCCTCAGGTGGGCGCGGCCGTTCACCACGTCACCCTGGGTGGCCAGCTGGTCCTCCCAGAGGCGTACCGCGTCGATGGAGATCCGGTCGCCGGGCCTCTCGACCGCCTGGTACGGATCGACGCCCATCCACTGCGCCAGGTCCCGGTCCTGGTCGGCCGACTGCACGATCCCGGCGCCGGGGTCCAGGTGCCAGCGGCCCACGGCGTCGATGAGCAGGGCCTCGCGGTCGCGTCCGGACAGGCTCGCGCCCCCGCCGATGGTCACCTTGCGCAGCGGGATCTCGCCCGCCGCGTTCTGGTTCTCCACCGCCTGCGCGGCCAGCTCACCCATCTGACCGCGGTATTCCGCCCACTGCTCCGAGGCAGGTTCCACCTGCTCACGGGGGAGCGGCACGCCGTTCTGGTCGTAGCCCGGCATGGGCATGGTGACTTCGCGCTGCCCGATGAACGCCTCGACCTGCCGCTGCGCGACGACGGCGGCCTCTCGTGAGGCATGGAGGGCCGCGGCGTCGGCGGGGCTGAGTTGCTCGATGGGGCGGGCGAGTTGGTCGACAAGAAGACCGGCCTCTGAGGAGAGAGAAGGCGCGGATGCCAGGAGCCGTCGTCGCGCGGCCCTGTCCTCGGCCTGGAAGGCAGCCTCCTGGGTCATGGGCGACGCGGGCCGGAGGCCGCTGTGGTCGAGCAGGGCAGAGAGTTCGGAGCGGGCTTCCGCTCGCTCCTGATCGGACAGATGAGGCGCGGCAGCACGATTGGCGAGCCAGTTCAGTTCGCCGATACGGCCGTGGTCCCGGCTCGACAGCTCAAGTCGATCACCGATGGCGGCCCCTTGTTCCAGAAGGCTCTCGCGTACCGGCGCCAACCCCTGGCTCGACCGGTCCCGTGCGGCGACGAGTTCACCCACCTCGTGGGCGAGTACCCGCGTCATGTGCTCCTGAGGCAGACCGTCGGAGAACTGAACGATGTACTGGTCCGTCGTGGTGTTCGTCGCCAACTGGGCGACCAGGCCCGTCGGCATCGGTATGGAGTCCAGCCAGAGGGCCGCAATCGCCTTGCCTTGGGAGTCCTGGAGGGCCAAGTACTCTCGTGGGGTTCGATCCTTCGTCCAGGCCCGGTCGAGCGAACCGAAACGATCACCCATGACCGCCGACGCCACCTCGCGCAACTCGCTTCGGGCCGCCGCCACCAGCGTTGCCTGATGTGCCCGCCGCAGTTCCTGGAACTCCTCGGCGGAGACTCCCCCGGCCTCCGCCGAAAGCGTGTCCGCCAGCAAGCGTGGATCGATCGAACCGTCCACGTGATGACCTCCCCCGTGCTCTTCAGGCCAAGATCGCAGAACAACACTTAGGATCCTGCCATGTTGACAGCTCGCTCATCGTTCGAAGCACATCTGTACATGGACCTGCACCGCTGTGCCGAGTGCGGTTCCGGGGACTTCGATCGTCAGCACCGGCTGGAGCAGCACGGCGACGACTTTGTGGCCGTGTACGAGGGCGCGTGTCGGCAGTGTGGAAACCTTCGCCGCTTCGAGTTCCGGATGGCTGAGGAGATTCCGCCGCCTCCGCCCGCCTTCGGTGGTCCCGAGCCCTCACAGATCATCGACCCGGGGGAATTCCTCGACGTCGCCTTTCGGATCTCCGAGGCCACCGGACTTCAGCTCCTCAACTCTCCTGAGTCCGAGCACCACAAGCTGCGCGGTTCGATGGTCTACTGCGTCGCGGCGTTCGAGGAAGTCCTCAAGTTCATTCCGTCCGGTCAGGATGCGGTTCCGGTCGACGCCTTCACCTCGGAGGCAGGGTTGGACCGATACAGGCAGGACCCGGGGAAGTTCAGTCGCCGGCTGATCGACATCTACCTCAAGAACGCCCGTGCGGTCCTGGCCGACATCGACCAGGTCAGCTCTCCCGACATCCGCCCGTAGCCCTCGGCTGGGGGAGGTGTCCGGCCCCCCAGAGCCGCCAGGGCGGCGAGGCCCTCGGCCCCGCCGCCCTGGATCACGTGCTACCGCCCCTCAGCGCTTCGCGCCCGGGTCGTACGTCGCCAAGGACGCCTGGACCGACTGGGCGTAGGGGCCCTCCCACCACGGGATCGTTTCGACCAGGACCGGCTTCGTGCCGGAGGCGAGGACCAGGGCTCGGCCGGGGGGCATGGAGCCCAGGTCCGAGACGTGGAGGACGCGTTCGCGGCGGACGGACTCGTTGACCGTGCGGTTGCCCGACCACGAGCCGTGTTCCGACTCGCGGGTCGTGGAGTAGTCGCGGTGTTCGTACTCGCCCGCCAGGTCCGAGAGGTCGCCGAGGAAGCGGGTGTCCGAGACACCGCCGCCGTACACGCGGATGTTCGCGGCGGACCACAGCTTCTCCATGCCGCGGTCGCCCCACACCTCGACGCCCTGCGCCCAGGACTGCAGGATCGTCATGAGGATGATGCCGCGCGACCCGTAGTGCGAGTACAGGTCGGGCAGGGCCCGCCAACGGCAGACGTTCGCCGCCTCGTCCAGGACGCCCACCAGGGGCTGCGAGAGACGGCCGCCGCGCTGGGTGGTGGCGAACTCCTCGGCCGCCTCGACCGTCGCCACCGTCAGGGCCGTCACCAGGGGGCCCGCCGAGTCCGTGCCCTCGCGGGACAGGGAGTAGAGGGTGCCCCGGCTGCGGACGAACTCGTGCGGGTTGAACTGCGGGCGGGTGTCCTCCTGGTTGAGGGGGGTGACCCACTTGTTGATCTCGGGGTTGATCAGGCACGACGCCATCTGCTGGGCCACGCCGTAGATACCGCTGCGCTGCTTGTCGGGCGCCGTGAGCACGCCGTTCAGCGCGTCCGCCGGCATGGTGTGCCCGGCACCGCGCAGGATGCGCTCCGGGGTGTCGTCCTTGGGGTTGGCGAGCCAGGTGTAGACCTGGGTGATCGGCGCGTTCGCGGTGGCCGCCGACAGCAGCAGGTTGGCCAGGAGGTCCTGGCCGGCCGGGTCGAAGTACGCGTCCGTGGAGGCGTTCGGGTCGCGCGAGCCGGACGCGAAGTGGTCCGCCAGCTTGCGGGCCTTGGCGACATCGGTGACGTACGAGAGCGGGTTCCACCACCAGGCCGGCGGCTCCGTCGCCACCTGCTGCGGGTCGAACACCCAGACCGGGCCGACGGCCTCGCGCGGGCCGCGCGTCGCGTCCACGATGTCCCGCTTGTTGGACGTGACGAGCACCGCGCCCGGGCCGTCCAGGATCGCCGGGATCGCGCGGCGGGTGGTCTTACCCGTACGAGGGCCCCAGATGTCGACGTGCATGTCCTCGAAGGAACCGAACAGCGGCTGCTTGCCCTTGACGGAACGGCCTATGAACACGCCCGGAACCCGGCTCATCACGCCGAGCCGCTCCGCGGTCGCCGCCGCGCCCTTCATCGTCAGCTTGCCCAGCTGCTCGCCCTTCGCGAGGTGGCCGGCGGCCGCGTCGACGTCCGGCTTCCTCTTCGAGCGCTGCCGCAGGCGGTACGCCCAGAGGGCGAGTACGAGGACAAGGACCGCCTCGCCGGCCGCCACCGCGCTCGCCGCGCTGCCCGGCCAGGCGTAGTCGCCCTTCGCGAGGGCCACCGCGAACGAGAAGGGGTTGCCGGGCGGGGGCGGCGCGTCGTCGAAGGACGCGCCGAGGTACGCGGCGCCCCACGCACCGCACAGCAGCACCAGGACGACGGCGACGAGACCGACTATCTCGTACGTCCAGTCGTTCTCGGCGCGTGGTCTCTTGTTCTGCTCAGCGGACATGTCGTGGACCTTCCTTGCCTTCCTTACGCATTCTGGCCGCCGCCGGCCTCGCCCGGGTTGGTGCCGGCCGGGATCGGGACCCGGTAGACGCCGGTGATCTGGCCCTGCACGTCCCAGGTGCTGAACTCGACGTTCTTGCCGGCGCGCGGCGCGTGCAGGATCTTCTTGCCCTTCGGGTCCCAGACGAGGGCGACGTGTTCCGGGCCCTTGCGGCCGGGCCGGAAGAAGATCACGTCACCGGGCTGTGTCTGGGCGAGATCGACCTCGTACGCGGCGAGGTTGTCCTCCTGGTCGTACGTCACCGCCCCGATGTTGATCTTGCCACCGCTCGCCTGGTAGTACGCCCACTGTGTGAAGCTGGAGCAGTCGAACGACACGGGGTTGTTGCCCTGGAGACGGGGCGCGCCCCACACGTACGGTCGCCCGATGCCCCGCTGCGCCCAGCCGAGCGCCGCCCTGACCACGGGGTCGTTCGAGTCGGGCAGGACGCCCGTCACGCCGGCGCCGTCGGGCGCGACCGGGGTGCCGCCGCTGCCCTTGGCACAGTTGGCGTACTCGGCGTCGCGACCGGCGCCGTTGTCGCCGCCCGGCACGCTGCCGTAGTCGGGGTTGGCGGTGATCTTGCCGTTCAGCCAGTCCTGGGGGTCGACCATGCCGGGGCCGTTGTCCTGGCCGCCGACGAACGGGTTGTCGACGCCGGGGACGCGGACCTCCCAGTGCAGGTGCGGTCCGCTGGTGTTGCCGGTCATGCCGACGGCGCCGATCTGGTCGCCGCGCTTGACCTGGTCGCCGACCTTCACGTTCATCCGGGACTGGTGGGCGTACTGGGTGATGACGCCGTTCGCGTGCTGGATGTGCGTCTCGTTGCCGTACGCGCCGCCGGAACCGGCCTTCACGATCTTGCCGTCGGCCGGGGCGTAGATGCCTGTGCCGACGCGGGAGACGAGGTCCAGGCCGGTGTGGTAGCCGAGGCTCCACATGCCGCCGCGCTGCTTGTACTTGGCGCCGATCGTGTACGAGCCCTCCTTCAGCGGCCACTGCCAGTCCTTGCCGGTCGCGGGCGCGTCCGGGTCGGGGGCGGGGGCGAGGGGGAAGGCCGCGAGGGACATGGGCACGGCCTCGTTGAAGCCGCCCTGTGCCGCCATCGCCTGCGTCGTCGTTTCACCGTCGCCCTCCAGGGGCGGCGTGGACCAGGAGCGGGCCGGGGACGCCGCGATGTTCAGGGCCGTGTTCGGGTCGGCGTTGTTGCCGACCGGCTCCGGGATGTCCGACTGCCGGCCGAGCGTCGGGAAGTCAGGGTTCTTCTCGACCGTCGCCTTGAGGTGCGCGTACCACTGCTTGATCCGGTCCTGATCGCCGGTCAGGTTGCCCCGGTAGCGGGCCGCCTGCGTCAGGACGACGCGCATGTAGATCGTGTTGCTCGGGCGAGAGCCCGAGTACCGCATCAGCGCGTTCCAGGCGTTGGTCTCCACCTTCATCGCGTGCAGGAAGTTGGCGGCGGCGAAGGCCGCGTCGTCGATGTTGTAGAGGTCCTTCTTGCCGTCGCCGTTGCCGTCGGCGCCGTAGTCCTGCCAGGCGGGGTTGCCGAACTGAAGGATGCCCATGTACCCGGCGCTGTTCTTGCCGCCGGGCGCCGCCGACGGATCCTGCCCGTACTTGGTCTCCTGGTACATCTGCCCGGCGATGAGCGTCCAGTCGAGCCCGTCGTAACGGGCGGCCGCGCGCATCGCGGCGAGGATCATCTTCGGGGGTATCTCGTTCCGGGCCGTCGAGCTCGGCATGTACACCTTGCCCGCCGGCATGATCGGCGAAGTGGCCGCCGCGTCACCGGTGTTGCCGGCTTCCGCGTTGTCGGCGTAGTCGGCGCAGGCCGCGGCGGCCGTACCGCCGCCGATGCCGCCGATGAGTCCGCCGATCATGACGAGGATGACGAAACCGAGGCCGCCGACCGGCAGCAGCCCACCGCCGCCGAGAAGCAGCCACAACTTGAGGTTGCTCTTCTTCCCTCCGCCGGGGCCCTGGCCGCCGCCTCCCCCTCCTCCGCCGCGCGCGTTCTGGGCGACGTTCTTGGCGGCCTTCGCCGCCTTGGCGACCTTGGCGGCCTTGGCCGCGGCCGCGAGAACGGCAGGAGCAACCATCGGTGACTAGCCTCCCGCCTGGTCGGAGGCGCCCACGTTGCCGAGGCCGAAGATGGAGACCGAGGACACCCTCCAGGAATCTCCGCCGACGCCCTGGACCGTCACGAGCCAGGAGTTGGTCTCGGAAACGGTGTTCCGGCCGTTCTCGCTCCGGGCCGCGGTCACCTCGACCAGGCTGGAGACCGTACGGCCACCATCGCGCACGAGATCGTCGGCGACCATCGCGTCGCGGGCCACGACAGCCGTCCCGCGCGAGGCGCACTTGGCGGCCACACAGGTGTCCCAGACCTTGCCGGTGGGAAGGGCCGTGTCCTGCTTCAGCTGCGGGTCGCCGGTGGTGAGCGCGAGCAGTGGCGCGGCCCAGGCGGCGCTCTTGTCGGTGTGCGCGTACGTGTTGAGGCCGACCATGTAGTCGGTCATCACCTTGTGCGCCGCGTCGGCCTCCGCCTGCGTGAGGATGGGCTTGACCGCGCCCGCGCCGGACGTGTTGTCCGAGGGCTTGCCGTCGCCGCCCGCCGAACCACCGGAACTCCCGCCCGGGGGCGCGCTGGTGGCGGACGGGTTCCCGGACGCGTCGTCCGAGGTGTCGTCGTCTCCGTCGAAGAGGGTCAGCACCACGAGGGCGCCGACCATCAGGAGCCCCAGTATCGCCAGGGCCAGTGCCGCAGTTCGCTTGTTCTCGGCGGGTGACTCCACCGTCCCGGGCCTCCCTCAGTCAGGTTGCCGAGACACGGTAGGGGGAGAGGGCCGCCGGAGACCGCATGTTTTCCCCGGCGGGGAAAGTGGGGGACGGGGCGAGGAAAGGCGGGGAGTCGGGGACGTGTGGGGAAGTGGTGGAGGCGGGGGTGAAGGATCCTCACGGACGTGGGCGGGGACCGCTTCGTCGCTTGCTCAGGCCAGCGGGTCCTGGCTCGCGTCGTACGGCTCCACGGGCAGCGGGTCGAACGGGTAGGCCGTGTGACCGTCCTTCGGCGAACAGGCCGCGAACGGACCCATGTCCGGGTCCATCAACACCCGCAGATGCGGGTCCGCGTGGTGCAGCCACCACGTGGACATGCCGGTCCCCGGCTCCTGCCGCAGGTGCTCCCACGCCAGCCAGAGCGCGGTCAGCCGCGCCCCGGCCTCGGGGTGCGCCCACCAGCGGGGGCACCAGGTGCTGGAGGAGCCGTTGACGCGGCGGCGCAGCAGCTGGGAGAGGTACTCGGTGACGAAGACGAAGACGTCCGCATAGAAGAACTCGGAGTCGTCGTCCGGCGGCGGTGTCTCGGCCTGTTGCACGGGCTGAGGCTGCGCCGCGGCGGGCTCGGCGAGGGCCGGGAACATCGCGAGCAGCTGGGCCAAGGCATCGCTGCGGTGGTGGAGTTCGGCGGCGACCATGGCGCTCAGTTCGGCGCCGGCGTTCGTCTCGGCCATCGCGTCCCCCGCCGCGCGAGCGGTGAGCAGGCGGGTCTTCCACAGGTGCAGCTGATGGCCGTGGTGGCCCTCTTCGTGGGCGGACCGGGCCCCGGCCAGGAAGTACGCCAGATTCCTGTGCGCGGACTCCCAGGCGTGGGAGTCCGCGAGCAGAACCGCCTGCTGCGCCAAGGCCTGGGCTGTGCGGGCGAGGTCGGTGTCGCTGCTCATGGCGTGCCTCTCTTGATCAGGCGGGCTGCCCCGGCGGCGGTCACCGGCGCGCCTCCAGGGTTTCGGGCGGCGCGCAGAGCTCGAGTCTCAGGGAGGTGCCGGTGTTCCGGGCCGAGGAGTGGACCGACTGGTTCAGGACGACCCAGGGCCGCCCCACCTCGTCTTCGGCCGGCTTCCAGTGGGCCAACGCGAAGGGCGCGCGGTGCTCGAGCCGATAGGCGCCGCGCGCCCAGTACGAGCGGTGCGGGGGCTCGGGGAAGTCCGCCGCGTTCCACGGTCCCGACCAGGTGGGGGAGCCCAGCACGGATTCGACGGCCTTCAGATACACCGGCCAGTTCGCTTCGGCGCGGGTGAGGGCCGTGTCGTACGCGGCTGGGTCGCCTGTCTTCAAGCTCCATGGGGTGTGGACCGCGGTTTCGACACGGCAGAGGCCGTCCATGTAGATGGACAGCCGCGCAGCCGTACGGGTCCGCACGGGAATGCACCCGCGTTCGTGAACCGGGACGTCGTACTCCCAGCCGTAGCCCTCGAACAGCCTGCGGAAGTCCGGCCCCCCGGGCTGCGGCAACCCCCGCCATAGCTCCGGCCAGTCGACCGCCAACTCGTCCTTCAGTTCGGCGACCAGGTCCTGAGGGGTTCGCGTGGTCTCTGTCAGCATCGTTCGTCTTCCGGTCAGGCGAGGATGATGCCGATGAGCAGCAGCGCCACCACGATGCCGCCCATGATGAAGCGGGCCTTCGGGTCCTCGCGTTCCCAGAGGTCGTGGACCACTGCCCAGCCCGTCATGCGGGCGGCGCGGCCGTCGTGGATGCTGGTGGAGTCGGGGCGGCCGTCGCCGGACGGGCCGTCGGGGGTGTCCAGGTCGAGGTCGCCGGTGATGCCCTGCTGCTCCTGGGCCACCATCACCAGGCCCTCGAGGAGTTCCGGCATCGTGTTCGGGGTGAGGGGGTACGCGACGGTGCCGAACTCGGTCTCGAAGACGAGGCGCGACTGCCAGGGGTTGCCGGGCTCGTAGCCGTCGATCCAGGCGTGCTGGGCGTCGTACGACGGCGTGGTCGGCGTGGTCGGCGTGGCGGGCGGCTCCGGCGCGGCGGATGTGGCGGGCGCGTACTGCTGGGGCGGCGCCGCTACCGCCTCGGCGGCGGGTGCGGGGTGCTGAGGTCCTGCGGTCTGGTCGCTCAACTCTCGTCCTTGGAAAGGTCGGGGACGCTTCGGCGCGCCCGGCGGCGCGTGGCCAACCCCCGCATTGTGCCGAGCCCGCCCGAGCACCGGGTCTTCTTGAGTCCTGGGGGCACGTCACCACTCCCGTCCGGATTCCTCTCCTTTCCTCGTTCGCACTCCTCGCTTTCCTCGATGAGGAAATCGAGGCGTTGTTGTCCCCGCCGTTTGCCACACTGCCCTCCGCACCTGAGCTCACCAGGGCCCGCCGCGCCCGATCGGCGGCCGGGATCACACGCGGGGGGAGATCGAGCCGATGACGGACCACAACAGCCCTGCCGGCGGCAACGGCGGGAATCAACCGCCCGTGCAGCCCGGGCAGTTCGGGCCGCCGAACATGCCCGCCGGGCAGCAGCAGCAGCCGCAGCAACAGCAGGCCCAGCAGCCTCAGCAGGTGCCGCCGCAGGCACCCGGGCCGTACGGCTATCCGGCCCCGGCCGCTCAGGGCCCCGCGTCCGCCCAGCAGCCGCCCATGGCCTCCGAGGCCGCGCGTGCGCAGGTGGCCGCGGCCTGGACGCGCCGCGCCCCGCAGGCCGCCGTGCCGCCCGGCGAAGCCGCCGTACCGTCGCTTCCGCCGCGCCAGAGCCCGGCCCCCGGCGCTGCCGGCCCGAGCAAGAAGGACCGGCGCGAGCAGGCGAGGCTCGAGCGGAAGGCCGCGTACGAGGCGAAGAAGGCCCAGCGGGAGAGCCGTAAGCGCGGCGGAGCCCCGGCGGCCACGCCCACGCACGCTTCCCCGGCCATGGCCGTCGGAGCGTCCTCGCACGCCCCCGGCGCTACCACCACACCGGCCGGAACACCCGCGGGCGCCACCGCGCACCCCGCCGCCGGTGCCTCCTTCGACATACCCCGGCCCGGTGGCCGGCTGCCCGCGACGGGCCGCGGTACCCACGTCGCCCTCCGCGCCACCCTGCTCTTCACCACCTGCGCCTTCGCGCTCGGTTCGTGCGGGGTCGTCGGTCTGGCGATCGGGAAGTCCTCCAGCGCGCCGACGGCCGCGCTCGACAAGAAGGACGTCCAGAAGTACCGGCTCACCGAGTTCCCGACCCGGGCCGCGGCGACCTTCGCCGAGAGGTACGCGACGCTCTGCCTGTCGTACGAGCCGAAGGATGCCGAACAGCGGCGGGAGGAGCTCGCCCGCTACGCGACCTCCGGCGTGGACCGCGACTGCGGCTGGAACGGGCAGGGCACGCAGAGCGTCTCCAGCGCCGTCTGGGACGGCAGCGTCGAGGATCTGCCCGAGTACGGGAAGAACGGCCGCTATCTCGGCGTCCAGGTCACGCTGTCCACCGGGCGCGTCACCACCGTCTCCGTACCCGTGTACGTCGCGAATCCGGCGTCCGGCGCGGGGCTGCGGGTCGTCGGTGACGTCGGCGAGATGCCGCTGCCCGGCCGGGGCACCGCGCCCGAGGTCGACCGTGACGCCGAGGTCGTCGACAGCACGCTCTCGGACCAGCTCAAGGCGCAGGTGCTGCCCGGCTACTTCACGGCATGGGGCGCCTCCGACGCCACCGCGATGTCCCGCTTCACGGCCCCCGACGCCACCGCCGCCGCGACCTCCGGGCTGGCCGGCGCGCTCTCCGCGCCCCAGGTCCAGACGGTCGAGGCGCTGGCCCCGGCCGGTACGGAGGGCGGTGGCGCCATCGCGTACAAGTACGGGCAGACCGTGCCTGTGCGGGTGATGGTCGTCTGGGGCGGGGCCGGCGCGGAAGGCGCGCCCGGTCAGGAGACCACCCCGCAGTTCAAGCGCTCGTACCGGCTCACCGTCGTGAACACGGCGCAGGGCTGGTTCATCAAGGACGTCCGCGGTGCGGTCCTCGACCCGGCGGGCGGACAGGGCGACGGCGATGCCGCCGCTCCGAGTGCCACGCCTTCGCCCGGGCAGCAGACCCCGCCGGCCGGCGGTACCACCACTCCGCCGCCCGCGACCGGCGCGGCCAAGCCGCCCGCCACGAAGCCGGCCACGGGCAAGCCCAAGCCGCCCAAGCCCTGACGGGGCGCGGCGCCTCCGGACGATCGGTCTTCCCGATCCCAGATCCGGGTCCCGGGCCCGCCCCCGTCCGATTCCCGATCCTTCTCCGCTCCTCCCCTCACGGCCCCAGAACGAAAGGACACACCATGTACCTGGCAGCGACCACGCTGAAGGACATGTTCGGCGAGATCCAGGAGATCCTCACCACCATCGGCACGATGGTCGCGGTGATCGCCCTGCTCATCCTCGGCATCCGGATGCTGATGTCCATGAAGCGCGGCGACGGCATGCGCGAGGCCTTCCAGGGCTTCGGCATGATCGCGATAGCCGCCCTGATCATCGGTGGCGCGACCGGTCTCGCCGGTGTGCTGATCGACCTCGGCAAGCAGGTCGGCGGCGACGGCAACTGAGGCACCCGGCCGGGACCGTGCGGTCCCGGCCCTCGGAGGGGCCACGGCCGTCGAGAGAGTAGGGGGAGTGACCGATGGCGCAGAACGTACAGGGCGAGCCGGAGCCGATGGTCGCGTACGACCACACGGATCTGCTCAACAGGCCCAAGCGCATCTGGAACTGGGGCAACATCCCGCTCCCCGGACTGCTGCTGCCCGCGCTCGGCGCGGCGTTCGGCTTCGGTGCGGTGTGGTTGATCGCCCTGTTCTCTCTTTCCGCCTTCCTGCCCTTCCTGGGCATGTCGATGCTGACGGCGGTGCTCTACTTCGGCCCGCCCGTCGCCGTCTACTTCGTCTGGGGCCGGCCGCTCCCCTCCGCCCTCACCCTCAGCCAGCAGCTGGTGGTCTGGGCCGACTACTGGTGGCAGCCGAAGAAGCTGCAGGGCCTGGCCGCCGACCGCGAGCCGGAGGAGCTGCACTGGCAGGTCATCCTCTGGCAGCCGGGTTCGCGGCGCTGGCAACAGAGTTACGAGCAGGCGCTCGGCGAGGCCGCGGCGCATGGTTCGTCGTACGCCGGTACGGGCCCGGTGATTCTCGCGCCCCGGACGGCTGCTCACGAACCCCTGGCGAACACCGCCGTTCCCTCCTCCGAGACCGCAGGATGACTCCTCCATGTTCATGATGATCCTTCTGGGCGGGGCGGTCGCCTTCTTCGTGATCGCCATGATCATGGCCGCCTCCTCCTCCAAGGCCAAGGCCGCCAACGGCGGCCAGGGCGCCGCCGGAAAGTCCGGCAAGCAGGGCGGCGGCTCCGGCAATCGCGGGAAGGCGCAGGGCGACCGTGCCCAGGCCCGGCGCGAGGAGATGCGCCTGCCGTACCGCTACGCCGACGACATGATCTTCGTCCACGGCGACTCGGTGTGGACCGGCCTCGTCCTGCCGACCTCGATCGACGAGTACCTCAACGCCACCGAGCTCCAGGCCATGGCCGAGGCCCCGGCCCGCGCGCTGCTCAACCTCGCGCGCGGTGACCGGAACGTCGAGTGCCACTACCGCAAGGTGTACCGGCCGATCACCGCCGTCGGCTGGGCCGAGGAGCTCAACGCCGTCGCCTGGGACCCGACCGAGAACTACAAGGCGTACAACTTCCGCAAGGCCGAGTACCAGGAGCGCATCGGGGCGATGCGCGAGCGGAACATCCTGCTGGTCAAGCTGGGTTCGCTGAAGCGCGGCTCCAACGACGGCACCGGCGTGCTGCCCGGCGGCGACGACCCCGTCGAGGAGCAGGCGCTGTCCCGTGCCCTGACCGGTACGGCCGACAAGGTGGCGGCCGGCGCGACCGGTGTGCACGGCGAGTACCTGTCGCCGGGTCTGCTGGCCCAGTGGACGCAGGTCGCGCGCGAGGTGCACGAGAGCCTGGAGAGCCTCGGGGGTACGCCGCTGGTCCGCGAGGAGCTGGTCTGGCTGATCCGCAAGCCGCTCCACGGCGACCTGCCGGTGCCGCCCGAGCCGGTGCTCGGCTCGCGGTCGTGGGGGCCCGACCAGTTCGACCTGGTGGTCGACTTCTCCGGCGAGAACCGCAAGACGCACATCGTGCTGCACCAGTACGACGAGGTCACGGGCGAGCAGCACACCAGCTACACGACGACGCTGGTGGCCGCCAACTGGCCGACGGAGACCCGGTTCCGGCAGTCGACCGCCTGGGCGCGGTACGCGGCGCAGAACGTCGAGTTCCCCGTCGAGATCGACATGCGCTTCACGCTCATCCCGTACATGAGGTTCAAGGACCGCGCCGGAAAGATCAGCGGCAACCTCCTCGACGAGATGAACGACATGGCCAACTCGGGCCGTTCGCCGGACACCAAGCTCGCCAACCAGGTCACCCGCGCCCAGCACCTCGTGGACGACATCGAGGAGCACAAGATGCCGGGGATGGAGGCGCAGATCCGTTTCACCATCTCCGCTTCCGACCCGACGGAGCTGGAGCGGCGGCGCCGCATCCTGGAGATGCAGTTCAAGCAGGACCTGAAGGTCACCCTGCTGCGTCCGACGCGCCAGCAGTGGCGGCTGCTCCAGTCGCAGCTGCCGGGCAACGCGCCGAAGCTGCCGATCGCGCCGTACCTGCGGCTGCAGGAGGTGGAGCAGCTCGGCGCCGGGCTGCCGACGGCCGGCACGGAGCTGGGCGACAACCCCGAGCAGCGGTCCGGCAAGAAGCTCGGCTGGGTGGGCAACCTGGTCGGCTGGGCGGGCAAGATGCCGGTCCACTACTCGCTGCACGTCGGCCCCGCCCGTAACGACGGCGGTGGCCTCGCCATCGTCGGCGCGTCCGGTGGTGGAAAGTCCTCGCTCGCGCTGCAGAAGTTCTACGAGGAGTCGGAGTCGGGCGTCCGCTGCCTGGTCATCGACCCGAAGACGGACTTCGCGCAGCTCTGCTACTACCTGGGCTACGGCGCCCAGGTGAACGACCCGGACTTCGCGGCGGACGCGGAGCGCGGTGTGCTCGGCACGCCGGAGAGCCGGTTCCATCCGGTGAACCCGGAGTTCTGGGCCGAGACGGAGGTCGTCGACCTTCTCAAGGGCCAGGCGGGCGTGCTCGACCCGTGGGTGATCGCGCGCGACGTCCCGTCGGGCCGGCTGCTGGCCGAGTCGATGCTCCGGGGCTTCCTCGGCGACGAGGACTACCAGCGCGTGCGACTGCCCGTCATCGAGGGGATGGCGACGGTCGTCGGCTGGTACAACTCGGCGATCCGGCAGGCGACGGAGCAGGGCCTGAGCGCCCGCGACGCCGAGCAGCAGGTGCCGAGGCCGACGCTGTGGAGCGTCGTCGACGAGGTGGTACGGGCGTACGACCACGCTCTCGCGACGAACGACCGCGAGGCCGCCAAGGACCTGAAGCTCGCGCAGATGCTCCTGACGGAGCTGCGGACGCTGCCGTACGCGCGACTCGCGTTCGCGGAGACGCCGCAGACCCTGTCGGCGATGCGCAAGCGCCGTACGGTCATCACGCTGCGAGGCTTCCAGTCGCCGGCGGCCTCCGACCCGCGCAACTGGAACCCGGCCGAGCGGCTCGCGGCGACGGCCCTGATGGCGGTCGTGGAGCTCGGCAGCCAGATGCTCGACGTCGGGTACGAGAAGAACCCGGTGACGGGCGAGATCGGCCTGCGCCCGAAGGCGCTGTTCGTCGACGAGGCGTACGTCGTCACGGCGACGGAGAGCGGCCGGGACCTGATGCGGAGGGCGCTGAAGCAGGGCCGTTCGTACCTGGCGGTGACGGTACTGATCACCCAGCAGGCGATCGACCTGGTCCAGATCGAGGACTCCGAGGCGCGCAGCGGTGGCGCGAACCAGATCCACACGGTCTTCGCGTTCAAGCAGAAGTCCGCGCAGGAAGCTTCGCTGGTGGCGCCGCTGCTCGGCCGCCCGGAGTCGGACGCGAAGGTCGTGAACGCCCTCCAGGAGCTCCGCACCGGTGTCTGCCTCCAGCGGGACGCGGACAAGCGGGTGGGGACGGTGGCGGTGGACCTCGTCTTCAAGGAGATCCTCGCGGCCACGGACACGAACGGCACGACCCGCCCGTCGCGCCAGGGCGTCAACCCGCCGCTGAGCGTCTGGGACTGGACGTTCCTCCAGGAGACCAACGACCTGGACCCGACACCCGCATCGGACGCCACGGCCGCGGTCTGACCTGCCCCGGCCCACCCGAATCGACTCAAGGAGAACCTCATGCGCCTGACCAAGACCCTCGCGGCCGGAGCCGTCGCGCTGAGCGCGCTCGTGACGCTGACGGGCTGCGGGAGCGACGAGCCGGCCGCCGACGGTGCGCAGAGCAAGCTGCCGAAGGCGAGCACCATGGCCGATGTCCAGAAGGCCGTCGTCGAGCGCGGGACCGAGTGCAACGAGCTTCGTCCGATCCGCGAGGGGATGACCTACATGGAGGAGGAGGCCAAGAACCCTGCCTGGGGCATCAAGGAGCGCGCAGCCTGCTCCGACGGTGGGGGCAGCTCCGTGACCCTGCTGCTCATCGGTGACATGGCGAAGTTCCAGCAGTCCCTGGCGGCCAAGGGCGGCGGGTCCTTCGCGGTCGGCCAGAACTTCGCGGTCGCCGCCGAGAACGACTCCTCCGGCCAGAGCCTGACTCAGAACGGCCTGCTCGTACTCTCCTGCGAACAGGGTGAACGTGACAAGGTGCCCAGCGGCTTCGAGATTCACGAGGGCCTGGTCAAGGGCTGCTTCACCACGAACTACAACGCGTAGCCGCTCCCAGTCCCGGAATCCCGGACCCCGGAAGGAAATCGATACCCGTGCGCCGTACGGCCATGTCACGCGGAACCCGTACCGTTCCCCGTTCGCCGGGCAGCCTGGTGCGCGGCGGCGGGCGGATCGTCAGAGCAGGTCTGTTCGTGGCTCTCGCGCTGGTCGCGCTGACGCTCTCCGTCCCGAGCACAGCGCTGGCCTTCGGCCCCGACCTCAACCTGAGCTGCAAGATCACCGGGGACGACAACTACAGCCACGACAGCCCGGGCGCGAGCGGTGAGTCCATCATTCCGGCGGTTCAGCAGTGGTCGGATTCGGGCCAGACCGGCGAGAACCTCAATGACACGTCGGGGATGATCACCGGCGCGGTCAAGCTGCCCAACTCCCCGGACCGGTACACGTTCTACGAGATGAACGCCATGCGCGGGATGGTCTGGACGGGGACCTTCAAGGGGCGCGGCGACGCCTCTCGTAACAACGGCGAGGACGACACCGGCGCCGACAACTGCTCGGTCATGGACTTCGTCAACAACGGCGTGGCCAACATGGTCTTCAACGGAACGAAGATCCTCTCGCGCGCGGCCATCTCCATCAAGGAACTGGCGTCCAACCCGAGTCCCCTCAGGGGCCTTTACAAGGGACGCAACGACGCCGTGACGACGCTTCAGGAGAACGTCTTCCGTCCGGCCGTGCCCGTCATGATCGCTCTCACCGGTATCTGGGTGTTCACCAAGTGGCGCCGGCAGGAGATGCGCGAGGTCTGGTCCGGTGTCGGCTGGGCCACCCTGACGACCATCGCCGTCGTCGCCCTTCTCGCCGGCAGCGGCCAGAACAGCAACTACCACAAGGTCATCAACGAGGCCGACGCCGGCATCGCGAACTTCAACTCGATGCTGGCCGAGACGGTCCTGGCGGGTGTCTCCGGAAAGATGCAGCCGCCCTGCGACCTCCCGGACACGGAGGAGTACAACCGAGGGCTTCGCTCCTCGAGCTGCGCCATGTACGACACCCTCGTCTTCCGCCCATGGGCCCTGGGCCAGTTCGGCGAAGCCGGCGCGAACTGCGTCTTCAAGAAGGAGGGTGGCGCCAAGCTCAACGAGGGCGTGTGCGAGCTGGGCAGCGCCAAGGGCGAGTGTGACTTCGGACAGGGGGTGCGCTGTGAGGACCTCCGGGTCGCACAAGCCGTGTCGCAGTCCACGACCAACTTCGACCAGTTCCCTCTGAAGGGGGACAGGCAGGACATCGACAAGGAGACAAAGCAATGGATGCCCATCCGGATCCAGATCGCAGGCGGCTATAACCTGGGATATCCGGACAAGAGCCCTCGCGTCGCGGACCAGCACGTCTATGCCGTGCCCTTCAACGACTGGGCAGGTCGCAACGCCGGAGGCCGGGTCGGGCTCGCCTTCTACTCCTTGGTGGCCGCCCTCATCGTCGGCATCATGGTCATCGTGCTCAGCGCCCTCACACTGCTCTGGCACGCCGTGACCCTGATCCTCATCATCATGCTTCCGCTGATCGCGACACTCGGCATCCACCCGTCCCAGCAGAAGCTGCTCAAGGGCTGGCTGCAGTCGTTCATCCACAGCTTCGTACTGCGGGCGGGCTTCGGGATCATCCTGACCGTGCTGCTCCTGCTGTACCAGATGATCCTGCCCGCCCGGATCCCCCTGGGCATGCAGCTGCTCATGCTGCTCCTCGTCACCGTCGCCGTCGTGATGATGCTCAAGAAGCTCATCGGTGGGGCGTACAGCCCGAAGATCGCCGGCGCTGAGGACGCCCTGGGCGTGGGCGACATGCCGGGTGCGGTCGCCGGTAAGGCCGTGCCGATGTTGGGCGCGGTCGGGCAGAAGGGTGCCGGCGCGGCCAAGGCCACCGGCCGGGTCGCGGCGGGTGCCGCGGGCCGCGGAGCCGCGGCGGTCGGCCGGGGTATGGACAAGAAGTTGAACAAGGGACGTCTCCAGAAGGGTGGTTGGCTCGCGGAGGCCAACCCCAAGCGCAAGCAGCGTCAGAACGCTCAGAAGGGTGCCGTGGTCGCGGAGGACGCGTACCAGCAGGCCATGGGGAGGCAGGGGAACCCTTCGGAGGAGTCCGGGCAGCAGGCCCCGCGTCGTACCGGCCGTGTCAGTCAGGGCAACACCACTCCGCCCCCGCCTGCCACCCCGGCACCCGCTCCCGCGCCGCCGCAGCCCGCGCCCCAGGCCGAGCAGCCTCGGCCCCCGCGGGTTCAGCCGCCGCAGCAGCCCGCGACGCAGCCGCCCGCGCAGACGCAACCGCCCCAGTTGCCGCCGCAGCAGCCGCCGCGTGACGGCAGCCGCATGCCCCGATAGGAGGACCGTTCATGTCACGATTCGACTCGGTCGCCGGGGCTCTACGGCGGCTCGTCCGGCAGGAGAAGAGCGACGACTGGGCCGTGCGACTGCTGCCCAAGATCGTCTTCGGGATCGCGGGGGCGTACACGCTCTTCATCCTGGCCTCCTCCAGCATGAGCTCGTTGATCACGATCTGCGCCCTGCTCGTGCTCGGCCTGCTCGTGTTCCTGCTGCGCCGCCGCGGTCAGTTGCTGATGGCGCTCGGGTCGACGGTCCTGACCGCCGCGTTCGCCGGGTACCTGGCGGCCGTGGGGGACATCGCACGGGGCATGTCCTCCGGGTTGCTGAGTGGGCAGGCCGTGTTCGGGTACTGGGCGCTCGCCGGGATGGCGCTGCTCGGGGCATGGGTGGTCAAGGAGCACCCCGGGCGGCGCGGGGTCACCGTCGTGCTGGCCGATGTCGTGCTGCTCGTGGCGGCCGGGGTGGGCACGGTCGTGCCCCCGGCCGCCGTGCCGCTCGGGTTCGTCGGCATCGTCGGCGTGCTCATGTTGCGGGGTGGCGGGGGCGCCGCCGTGGGGCGTCTCGTACGACGCGTCCTGCGGCGGACGACCGCGCCGGACAGCGAAGCGAACAGCAAGCGGGTCTGATGTCGACTCAAGAAGGTTTGGAGCAACTCGGTTACGGTTTGGAACAGCTTTGCGGTCGCCATTTGCACTGCTCTAGAGTCCCCAGGTATCAAAAATTGCCACGGGGGGCACTTTCATGGTCACAACCGCTCGCAGGACCCTTCCCTCACCATCCATATCCACCGGCGCAGGCGCCGCTTCCCTGCCCTGCCACCGCCGACCGGACATTTTCCGCCATCCCCTTCTGGAGAACCCGCCCGTCGCCGCCGCCGAGCTGCCCCTGCAGGGCCGCCGGGCCCAGGCGCTCGCTCACGCGGCGCGGCAGCTGTGCGCCTCCTGCCCGCTCCGCCAGGAGTGCCTGCGCGACGCCGTCCTCCGCCCGGATCCGGGCGGGTACCTCGCCGGGACCACCGAGCAGGACCGGCGGCTCATCCGTCGCCGGCTCGGCATCGGTACGCCGCAGGGGGACCTGACCGCGCCCGTCGACCTCCGGCACCGAGCCGCTGAACTCGCCGCCGTACTCGACGCGTTCGCGCCACAGCGCGCTGCCGGTCACCCGGCCCGGCCCACGCGCCGGCCCGCCCGCTCAGGTCCCCGGCCCGTGATTCCACCCCAGAAGACACACCACGTAGCAGAGGTATCCATGGCGGTTCCGGCAGGCGAACGGATCACCTTCGCTCTCGACGATCCCGTTCTCGCCGTGCGCAAGGGCGTCCTCGCGCCGCTGCTGCACGCCGCGCTCCCCGCCGTCGAAGCCACCGAGCAGCTCGCCGGGATGCTGGCGCACGTGCCGTCCGCCGGTCTTTCGCCCGAGCTGGCCGAGGCCTGCCGGCGCGCGCGGCGCTGCCTGGAGACCTGGCGCGCCGAGAACGGTGACGGCGCGTCCCGCCTGCCGGCGGACACCGGTCTCGTCGGCTCGGTCAGCGTCGAGCTCGCGACCAGCGACCCGATCACCGCGCTGCGTCAGGACCTCTTCGAGCCTCTGCTGCGGAGGGTCTCGGAGTCGATCGTCCGCATCGAGGCCGTCATGTCGGTCCTCGACGGCCCGGACCGCACCGACGGAACGACGCCGGCCGACCTGCGGATCGCCCTGCGTGAACTCGCCGTCCGCATAGAGGCGTACGAGGCTGCCGCGCCGGCCACCGTCACCGCCGTCCCGCGTCTGCGCGCCGTGGACACCGGCGACGCGGTGGTACGTCCCTTCCCGGCCACCACGAGCCTGCGCCAGGCCGTGGACCGCGCCGTCGCGTCCTTCCCCGGTCCGTTCACGGCCCGCGACGTTCTTCTCGCGCTGCCCCCGGAGGTCTTCCAGGAGTCGGCGAAGTCGATCAGCAACGTCCTGTCCGCCATGGTCAAGTCCGGGCGGCTGCGGCGCGTGTCCCGGGGTACGTACACCATGGACCCCGAGCACCCACTCGCCGCGCACTCCTGAGCACCCTCCCGACCCGAAAGGAACCCTGTCGTGCAGCCCACGCCCCCGGCGGCCGAAGTCCGCATCTTCTCTCCCAACGCGGGCCTGATCGACGGAGTTCCCGTCACCGCGCCGCCGTACGGCGACATCCAGGAGGTCGTCATCTCGATCCTCCAGCAGCGCGCCCAGCAGTTCGGCGCCCCGGCCGCGGCCTCCATCACCGACGACCGGTACGGCGGCGCGATCCGTCTGCTCATCCACCCGGACGGGACGACCGAAGCGCTGGACTAGACACCCCTAGGGACTGCCCGTGCGGGCAGGGCTCAGCCCCGTCTTCGCCCCCGCCCCGCACAGCGGCACCACCGTCAGCCCCTCCCGCCGGGGCGACGCGCGGAGCGCCGCCCAGCAGGCCACGCCCGTCGACTCGACGAAGAGGCCGCGGCGCGCCAGGTCCACCTGGGCGGAGTGGAGTTGGTCCTCCGTCACGGTCAGGAAGGTGCCACCTGTCGCGCGGACCGCGCGCAGGATCTGGGCCGCGCGGGGCGGGTTCGGGATCGCGATGCCCTCGGCGAGGGTGGGGCGGACCGGGGCGGGGGACAGGAGTTCCTCCGCGCCCGCCTCGTACGCCCGCGCCAGCGGAGCAACCGCCTCCGCCTGTACGGCGATCAGGGTGGGGCGCCGGTCGACGAGGCCGTGGCCGTACAGCTCCTCCACGGCCAGCGCCGCGCCCAGCAGGAGCGTGCCGTTGCCGACCGGGACGACGAGGGTGTCCGGGAGGCGGCCGCCGAGGTCCTCCCAGAGCTCGTACACGTACGTCTTCGTACCGTGCAGGAAGTGCGGGTTGTACACGTGCGAGGCGTAGAAGGTGCCCGGTTCGGAAGCCGCATCGCGTGCTGCGCGTGCTGTCGCCTCGCGGTCGCCCGGCACGACGGTCAGCCGTGCTCCGTGCGCCCGGATCTGCTCCAGCTTCTTCGCCGACGTGCCCTCCGGTACGTATACGACGCAATCGAGGCCCGCGCGCGCGCAGTACGCGGCGATCGCCGTGCCCGCGTTGCCGCTGCTGTCGGCGAGGACGCGTTCCGGATCGAGCCGGCGGGCCAGTTCGGCCAGCATGACCGCGCCCCGGTCCTTGAAGGACAGCGTCGGCATGAGGAAGTCGAGTTTGGCCGAGACGTCTTCCGTGAGGGGGATCAGCGGAGTGCGGCCTTCCCCCAGTGACACGCGCGGCGATTCCGTCGCCAGCGGCAGTGCCTCCTTGTAACGCCACAGTGAATTCACGCGTGACGCAAGGGACGTGAGTGAAACCGGGGCGCTCGTGAATTCGAGATCCCACGGGCCCCGGCACCGCGGACAGCACCAGGTGAGGGCGTCGGCGGGGGCGTGAATCCGGCATCGGGGGCACACGTAGGCCGTCATGCGCGCCAGCATGGCAGCTGTGTGGCACACGTGTTACGGGGCGCTCGGGACTCTTGTGTGATTCCTATGGATCCGTCAATCTTTCGCTCGGCAGCCGGATGTGCGAAACGGCGTGGACATCTCATGTCGCTTTGTCATGCGCCTGTCATACCCCCACAGCAGCGCACCACCTATGAGGAGGATCCCTCACATGTCAGTGATGCGTGACTCGCGGCGCAGACTCGCCGCGGCCAGCGCCATAGCCGTCGCCGCCCTGGCTCTCGGCACCGCCGCCACCTTCCCGGCCACCGCGGCCGAGGCCGCTCCCGAAGGCGTGATCCAGAACGCCGGGGCCCCCGGGACGATCGCGGGCAGCTACATCGTGACCCTGAAGGAGTCCGCCCCGGCGGAGACCTCGAAGGGCCGGGCGGTCGCGGCCAAGCACGGCGCGACGATCAAGAAGACGTACACCGCCGCGCTGAACGGCTACAACGTCGAGCTCTCCGAGGCGCAGGCGAAGAAGCTCGCCGGCGACCCGGCGGTCGCCTCCGTCGTGCAGAACCGTGTCTTCACGGTCGACGGTACGCAGCCCTCCCCGCCGTCCTGGGGCCTGGACCGGATCGACCAGCGGGCCCTCCCGCTGAACCAGAGCTACACCTACCCGGACAGCGCGGGCCAGGGCGTGACGGCGTACATCATCGACACCGGTGTCCGCATCTCGCACAGCGACTTCGGCGGCCGGGCGTTCAACGGCTACGACGCCATCGACAACGACAACGTGGCCCAGGACGGCCACGGCCACGGCACGCACGTCGCGGGCGCCGCCGCCGTCTACCTCGCGGACAACCCGTCGGCCACGCCGGCCCAGGTGTCGACGGCCCTGACCAGCGCCGCCACCCCGAACGTGGTCGGCAGCCCCGGCACCGGCTCCCCGAACCGGCTGCTCTTCGTCGGTGGCGGCGGCACCACCCCGCCGCCCGGCAAGAAGTTCGAGAACACCGCGGACTTCGCCATCGCCGACAACTCGACCGTCGAGTCCCCGGTCACCGTCACCGGCGTCGCGGGCAACGCGCCCTCCGCGCTCCAGGTGCCTGTGAACATCGTTCACACGTACATCGGTGACCTTCAGGTTCAGCTGATCGCCCCCGACGGCACCGCGTACACGCTGAAGGCGTTCGGCACCGGCGGCAGCTCCGACAACATCAACACCACGTACACCGTCAACGCCTCCTCGGAGGTCGCGAACGGCACGTGGAAGCTGCGGGTCACGGACAACGCGAACATCGACACCGGGAAGATCGACTCCTGGGCGCTGCAGTTCTGAGCTGTCTGAGCAACACCTGTAGTTCCAGTCGGTAGTGCATGAGGGGCGGTCGCCGGGCTCGGCGACCGCCCCTTCGTCCTTGTCAGGCGGAGTCGATGAGCGCGTACATCGTCTCCCTGGGGAGTGCCAGGTTCGCCGCCGCATCCCCCGACAGCTCCTCGTCTTCAAGGAGTTGAAGAAGCCGCTTGAGCGGAAGGGCGGGGTTGCGGGCCGCCCCTGCACGCACGCGTGCGTCCGGGTCCCGGGTGAGCGCGTCGACGAGGGCCGGGTCCGCCTCCGGGTCCAGCGTGGCCAGCAGGAGTACGGCGGGGTCCTCGGCGGTCCCGAAGCGCGCGCCGAGCCCGGCGACCGGGAAGCGCGGGAGGCCGAGCAGCCGGTCGCGGTTCAGCCCGGTGTACTCCAGATAGCAGCGCAGGAGCAGTTCGGCGGGCGCCTCGGGGTGGTGCTGCGCGAGGACGATCCGTACGCCCGGGTCCTCGTCGGCGGCGAGCAGCTCGACGAGTTCGGCCGGCAGCTCCGGGTTGTGGGCGACCCGGCGGCGCAGCCAGGGGTGCGCCGACCGGGCGTGCGCGAGCGGCGCCCCGTACGGATCCTGGCCCACCTGGACGACCTCGTGCGGCTCGACGACGTAGTCGATGGCGGCCCGTTCGTCCTCGGTCAGTTCGGGGCGTACGGAGACGGCGGTACGGACGCCGGGGTCCGGGTCGCGCGCGAGGAGGTCCACCAGGTCGCGCGGGAGGTCCTTCCGCCAGGCGACCTCCCGCCGGGTCTTGGGGTCGCCGACGCGGGCCACGTGCGCGACGACGTCCGGCGGAGTGCTGTAGTTGTACGCGAGGCACCACAGGTCGTCGTCCTCGCGCTCCTTCAGCAGCTCGTCCACGACGGCCCGGGAGAGGCGGCAGTTGACGAGGATGTGGTTGCGGGCGTGCGAACGGTGGCCGGGCATGGCGCGCAGCTGCCGCTCCATCTCCGCGGCGTCGTCCTCCTCCGCCCGCCGCGCCCGCGTCCGCTCGGCGGAGGCGCGCACGTCGGGGTCGGGGTCGTCGAGCAGGGCCGCCCGGCGTTCCTCGGACAGCTCGCGCCAGGCATCGGTCCCGTACACGCGGAGCGCGGGGTCGGGGTGGGTCGCGAGCCCGAGGCGGAAGCGGGACGGCACCTGGCGGGAGAAGACCAGCGACTGGAGCTCCTGGCCCTCGTACGTCGTGTACATCCGCTCGATGACGTGGTCCGGCAGGTACCGCGGCCAGACGTCCTGGCCCGGGCCGTCCGCCAGGCCCGCCCGGACGAGCCAGTGCTCGTCGTCGACGACCCGTCCCCGCACCTCCCCGGGGACGTGCGGGTTGCGCGCGAGCGCTCCACGCGCGCGTGGGTGCGGATGCGCGACGATCGCGTCCACGACCTCCGGGGGCAGGTCCCGGCGCCACCGGCAGAGGGCGGACCAGGCCGCCTCGTAGGGCGGTTCCAGCAGCCGCAGGAGGAGGTCGACAGGGGTGGCCGGGTTGACGGCAAGGCCCCTCAGGGCCGCGCTCCCCGGTTCTTCGGTCGTCGTCGCTGTCATGCGTGTACCGCCCCCGCCCCTCCACCACGTACGATGCGCGCGCCCGCCCGATCGCACGTTCGTACCACCCCGCCGCTACAGGAGCACCGTACTAGTGGAGCCCTCCCAGCCTCCCCAGGATTCCCCGCCTCCCAGGGATTCCCTGCCTCCCCAGCCTCCCCGGGAATCCCAGGGACCCCAGGGATCCCAGGGGTCCCAGGGGTCCCAGGAAGCCCAGCCGCCCCGCCAGAGCTGGCCCGCCCCCGCGGCTCCCGGTCCGTACACCTCCGGCCCCTACGGCCCGTACGGGCCCTACGGCCCCGGTGCCGCCGGGCCCACCGTCCCCGGGCCCACCGCCCCCGGCCCCTACGGGATACCGCCGCAACGCACCACCAACGGCCTCGCCATCGCGTCGCTCGTCTCCGGCATCGTCTGCTGCCTCCCGCCCCTCGGCCTGATCTTCGGCCTGATAGCCCTCCCGCAGATCAAGAAGAGGGACCAGACGGGCAAGGGGCTCGCCGTCGCCGGCATCGTCCTGTCCTCCCTCAGCTGCCTCCTCATAGTCATCGGCCTCGTCTCCGGGGCCCTCGGCGACGCGTGGCGCGGCTTCCAGAAGGGGGTGGACGAGGCGGCACGGGCGGAGTCCACGTTCTCGCTGCGTACGGGCCAGTGCTACAACGTCGACGGCAAGCTGGAGGCGGATACCTCCGAGGTCGAGGTGGTCGACTGCGCGAAGCCGCACGAGGGCGAGGTCACCGGCGGCTTCAAGCTCACCGGCTTCACCAAGTGGCCGGGCGAGACCTCCATCGACGACATCGCCACGAAGCGCTGCGGCGACATCGGCAACGCGTACGCGCTCGACAGCTGGGCCTTCCCCGAGGAGATCTACGACTTCTACTACATGCCGAGCCGCGACAGCTGGCGGGTCGGCGACCGCACCGTGACCTGCGCGTTCGCCGTCGACGGCGGCGAGCCGATGAAGGGGTCGCTGCGCGCCGACAAGACCACCCTCGACGCCGACCAGCTCCACTTCCTCACCACCATGAACCGGATCGACGACGTCCTGAGCAAGGAGCCGGAGGCCGACGCGGACGAGGATCTGGCCGCCAACAAGGTCTGGGCGGGCCAGGTCCACGGGGCCATCACCACCGCGAGCCGCGGCCTGAAGAACCACTCCTGGCCGGCGGCCGCCACGACCGACGTCGACAAGCTCGTCAAGGAGCTGGAGGCGTCCGCGAAGCAGTGGGACAAGCTGGCGAAGTCGGCCGACGAGGACGTCTTTTGGGAGCACTACGACCGGGCGTACGACGACACCTTCTGGGACTCGGAGTCCCAGGCACGCGCGACCCTGAGGCTGGCATCGACGCCTTCCCCGTCGTCCGCACCGGAGGCCGGCTCCTCGGCCTGAAGGCCGGAAAGCCTGATGGCCGGAAGGGCCGCCGTGGACCGGTGTACGTGACGGGGCCGGGACTCCCGGAGAGGAGTCCCGGCCCCGAATCAGCGCGCCGTCCAGCGCCGTCCGCCAGCGCCGTCCGCCAGCGCCGTCCGCTAGCGGCGGCCGAGGACGCGGTCGACGGTCGTGATCAGTTCGCCGTCGGGGGTGTCCCCGTCGAGGGACCAGAACATCGCGCCGCCGAGGCCCTTCGCCCGTACGTACGCCGACTTGGTGCCGAGCACCCACGGGTCGTCGTACGTCCACAGGTTGGTGCCGTCGAAGAGCCAGGCGTGGCCGTTCCGCCAGTCCCTGTGGACCTTGTACGTCCCCGAGTCCGCGAGCTTCTTCAGGACCTTGTAGTCCTCGTAGCCGTTCGCCCAGGTGGCCGGGGCGGGGCCGGTCGCGGGCCTGCCGAGGCCGGTGCCGCCGCCCGAGACGCCCGTCCAGCCCTGGCCGTAGAACGGCATGCCCACCACGAGCTTGCGGGCGGGCGCGCCGCGCCGCAGCCAGTCGTTGACGGTCTGGTCGACGCTGAAGTCGCCGGACTTGGCGAAGAGCGCGGACTGCTGGGCGGTGGTGGACTCCCAGGGGCCGTGGAAGTCGTAGCCCTGGAGGTTGACGAAGTCGAGGTCCCGCATGATCTTGGGGACTTCGAAGCCCGCGTCGATCTTGGCGGGTGCGGTGGGGACGAAGGCGGTCAGCTCGTAGTGCTTGCGCTTGCCGCCGCGCTCCCGCTGCCGCTCCTTCTCGTACGCGTCGAGCTGGGTGCGGAACTCCCGTACGAGCGCGGTGAAGTTCTGCTTGTCCTCCGGGCGGAACACGGTGTCGACGTCGCCCGCGGAGGCCGGCCACTCCCAGTCGAGGTCGATGCCGTCGAAGAGACCCGCGGCGGCTCCCGCGCCGCCACGGGCGCCGTCGGTGGGCAGGTTGCCCTTGATGTGGAGATCGATGCAGGACGCGACGAAGGCCTTGCGGGAGGCGGGGGTGCGGGCCGCGTCGGAGAAGTGGGTGGACCAGCTCCAACCGCCCAGCGAGATCAGGACCTTGAGGCCCGGGTGCTTCGCCTTGAGCTCGCGCAGCTGGTTGAAGTTGCCGGCGAGGGGCTGGTCGGCGGTGTCGCCGACGCCGTCCACCGAGCCCGCCGCGTCGAGCGGGCGGACGTAGTCGGCCCACGCGTCGGCCTCGCCCGGCGTGTTGCCGGTGAAGCACTTGCCGTCCGGACTCACGTTGCCGAAGGCGTAGTTGATGTGGCTGAGTTTGGCCGCGGTGCCACTGGTCTCCAGGTCCTTGACCTGGAAGTTCCGTCCGTAGACGCCCCATTGGGTGAAGTAGCCGACCCGCTTGTACGCGGGGCTCGACGCCGTGCTCGACGCTGCGTTGTGCGACGTGCGGTCGTCGTCGCCGCGTGACGACGCGGGATCGGCGCCCGCGGCGGGGGCGAGGCCGGCCACGAGGCCGAGGGAGAGGGCGGCGATCGTCAGCCGGGCAAGGGTAGTTCGACGCATGAGGCTCGTTTCCTGTGCGTGTGCCGGAAGGGAGCGGTGCTCAGCGGTGCGCGGCTGAAGTTATTGGTCTGGACCATTTACGTCAAGGTCTCGCGCGGCTATACCTGCGGTAAGCGCAGGCGTAAAGGTAAGTCATCACTTCGAGTGAAACTTTGGCCCATGCTTGCGGGTGGCCACCGAGGGTTGTCAGTCTGTAGCTGTCCGTCAACCTGAGGGGAGTGTCCTGTGACGTTCGGTGAGCAGCCCGCCTATTTGCGCGTGGCGAGCGATCTCCGGAAGAAGATCGCCAACGGCTCGCTTCCGCCGCATACCCGTCTCCCCTCGCAGGCACGCATCCGGGAGGAGTACGGGGTCTCGGACACCGTGGCCCTGGAGGCCCGCAAGGTGCTGATGGCCGAGGGGCTCGTCGAGGGCCGCTCGGGTTCGGGGACCTATGTCCGCGAGCGGCCTGTGCCGCGCCGGATCGCCCGCTCCGGCTACCGCCCGCCGTCCGGCGCCAACCCCTTCCGCCAGGAGCAGGCCGCCGACGGGGCGCGCGGCACCTGGGAGTCCAGCAGCGAGCAGGACCTCGCGAGCGCCGCGGTGGCCGCCCGGCTCGGGATCGAACCCGGCGAGCGCGTGATGCGCACGCGGTACGTGTACCGGGACGCGGGCGAGCCGATGATGCTCTCCACCTCCTGGGAGCCGCTCGCGGTCACGGGGCGGACGCCGGTGATGCTGCCCGAGGAGGGGCCGCTCGGCGGCTGCGGGGTCGTGGAGCGGATGGCGGCGATCGACGTGGTCGTGGACAACGTGGTGGAGGAGGTCGGGGCCCGCCCGGGGCTCGCGGAGGAGCTCCTTGCGCTCGGCGGCGTCCCGGGGCACGTGGTGATGGTCGTGGAGCGGACGTACTACGCCTCGGGGCGCGCGGTGGAGACCGCCGACGTCGTGGTCCCGGCCGACCGCTACCGCATCGCGTATCACCTGCCGGTGCGCTGATTCGCTCGGCCACCACCTGTCCTGCCGGTGCGCTGACCCGCTCGGCCGCCACCTGTCCTACAAGTGCGCTGACAGCCCGCCCGGCTGTCGGAGACTTCGCGACCGCTGGTCGGATGGGGTCGTCCGGGCCGCGTTGCCGGGAGTTTACGAGCCGTCAACTCCCGTAACCGCCTGGCAACCGCGTGCTGACCCACGCCGTCACGCCCCGCTCCTACCTTGCTCGTCCGTACCCGCACACCGGTCGGACGACAGGAACTCTCATGACGGATACGGTCACCCCAGCCGAGACCCCGGCTGCCGCGCCGCCACCCCGCCGCAGTTACGCCAAGCTGGCCGCCGACGAGAGCCGCGAGGACTACTCGCTGCGCTACGCGCCGCACTCCTTCCGCCGCTGGTCGCCCTCGATGGTGGCCGGCACGGCGCTCGGCGGCATCGCCTATCTCGCCGACTTCGCCATCGGCGCCTCGATCGTCTTCACCTACGGCTTCACGAGCGGCTTCGCCTCGATCCTCACCGCCGCGGCGATCATCTTCCTCACCGGCATCCCGATCGCCAGGGCCTGCGCGACGTACGGCCTGGACATGGACCTGGTGACCCGGGGCGCGGGCTTCGGCTACTTCGGCTCCACCCTCACCTCCCTCATCTACGCCTCCTTCACCTTCATCTTCTTCGCGCTCGAAGGCTCGATCATGGCCCAGGCCATGCACCAGGCCGTCGGCCTTCCGGTCGAGATCGGCTATCTGGTCACGACCCTCATCGTGATCCCGATCGTCTTCCGCGGCATGGGCGCCCTCGCCAAGGTGCAGGCCTGGACCCAGCCGATCTGGATCGTCGGCATGGTGCTGCCCTTCCTCGTGCTCGCCTTCGAGGCCCCGGACGCCTGGGGCGCCTTCGCCTCCTTCGGCGGTACGGAAGGGGCCGGTTCGGGCTTCTCCTGGATCGGCTTCGGCCTCGGCACGGGCGTCGCGCTCTCGCTCATCGCCCAGATCGGCGAGCAGGCCGACTATCTGCGCTTCATGCCCGCGAAGACCGAGGCCAACAAGCGGCGCTGGAACCTCGCCGTCCTCGCCGCAGGACCCGGCTGGGTGATCATCGGCGCGGCCAAGCAGCTCGGCGGCGCGTTCCTCGCCTTCGTCGCCCTGGAGGCCGTCGGCAAGACCCACGCCCTGGAGCCGATCGCCCCGCAGATCGAGGCGCTCAAGCCCTGGCTCGGCACCTTCGCCCTGCCCGCCGCCGCCCTGTTCGTGATCGTCTCGCAGGTCAAGATCAATGTGACCAACGCCTACAGCGGCTCGCTGTCCTGGTCGAACTTCTTCTCCCGCGTCACCCACAAGCACCCCGGCCGCGTCTGGTACATCTTCCTCAACCTCGCCATCGCGCTGACGCTGATGGAGATGAACATGTTCGCGGCCCTGGGCAAGCTGCTCGGCTTCTACTCCAACGTCGGCATCGCCTGGATCGCCGCCGTCGCCGCCGACCTCGTCATCAACAAGCGGGCCGGCTGGAGCCCGCCGTACATCGAGTTCAAGCGGGCCTACCTCTACTCCGTGAACCCGGCCGGCTTCGGGGCCATGGTGGTCGCCTCGACCGTCTCGATCCTCGCCTTCTTCGGTCTTTTCGGTGCGTACGCGCAGGCCTTCTCGACCTTCATCGCCGCCGGTCTCGCGCTGGTCCTCTGCCCCCTGATCGCCTGGGCCACCAAGGGCCGCTACTACCTGGCCCGCCCGAATCCGGTCTGGGGGCACCCCCAGGCCGAAGGCTCTGGGGGAGGGCCGGACGTCGACGTCGCGGACGTGACGGCCACCCACACCTGCGCGGTCTGCGAGACGGCGTACGAGCTGCCGGACATCGCCGACTGCCCCGTCCAGTCCGGGCCGATCTGCTCGCTGTGCTGCTCACTCGACGCCGAGTGCGGCGACGTCTGCCGCAAGGACCCCGGGGTCGCCGGCCCGGTTCTGATGCCGGTGCCGACCGTCCCGCAGGCCGCCCCGAAGCTCTGATCTTCGGCCTCCCTCCGTCGTTTCCCGGCCGGATCCGTACCTCTTTGTGAAAACCCGTATCCGCTGTGTAAAGGTCAGGCGTAGGGTCGGGCATATGCGGATTGCCATTTCAGGGAGATCCAAAGAGACGACCGGACCGGCGGAGGGAGAAGCCCGATGACCGACAGCGGCCCTGTCCTGCCCTGGCTGGTCATACGGCAGGACGACAACGGCAACCGCTATCGGGTCGGGCGGTACGCGACGAGGGACGAGGCGCAACAGGTGGCCGACAGCCTCGACGACCGGGGGCACAAGCAGCTCTACTGGGTGGAACGCATCGGCCAGCCGGCGGTCTGACCCGCACCGGCCCGCGCTCCGACCCGCGCGGGTTACGCTCCGGTCCATGACAGAGAGCACGTCCGACCACGTGGCCGACCACGTGGTCGTGGTCGCCGGAGCCCTGTACGACCGGGGGCGCCTGCTGGCCGCGCGCCGCAGCGCCCCCGCCGAGCTCGCCGGCCGTTGGGAACTGCCCGGCGGCAAGCTGGAGCCGGGGGAGCGCCCCGAGGAAGCCCTGGTCCGCGAATTGCGCGAGGAACTCGGTGTCGAGACCGAGCCCGGCGAGCGCATCCCCGGCGAGTGGCCGCTGAAGCCCGGATACGTCCTCCAGGTGTGGACGGCCCGGCTGCTCTCCGGCGAACCCCGCCCGCTGGAGGACCACGACGAACTCCGCTGGCTGGCCCGCCACGAGCTGGACTCCGTCGACTGGCTCGACCAGGACCGCCCCGCCGTCGCCGAGGCCGGGCTGCGCTGGCCGTCCGGCGCCGCCGACGGAGCGCGCGGCTGAGGCTCTACGCCGTTCGTGCCACCGTGCGCCCACTGAGCCCTCCGCCGCGATATCCCGCCCCGAATATCGGGTATGTGCTGATTAACCCCCCGAAAAAGGACGTGGACCTCCCTTCTGGTGATGGGCTGGGGAAGTGATCGGGCGTGATCGACACCGAAGGCGACTGCGTCGAGTGGCATTTCCCGGCGGAGGCCAATGCCGTGCGCACCGCCCGTCACGCGGTGCGCGACACGCTGCGGAGCTGGCGGATCGACGCGGCGGTCGGTGATGTCACCGTCCTGCTGGTCAGCGAGCTGGTGACCAACTCCCTGCGGTACGCCTCCGGCCCGATCGGCGTCCGGCTCGTCCACCTCCAGCCCGACCCGGACGGCCCCGCCCACGGCCCCGCCGACGACGCCCACCGCCCCGCCCTGCTCGTGGAGGTCTCCGATCCGCTTCCGGATCCGCCCACCGAGCGGCCCGCGGGACCCGACGACGAGGGCGGCCGGGGACTCCAGCTCGTGGCTTGTTCCGCACAGCGCTGGGGCACCCGAAAGGGCAGATCGGGCAAGACAGTGTGGTTCGAGCTGGCCCTGCCGGGTTAAGAGAGGGGAGGGACAACGATCACCATCGTCTCGGCCGGAAATGAACGAGACCAGCCTGTGATCGTGAACGTCGTGCCGTCGGGGGCCGTAGTGCTGAATACTGCGGGCATGGCCGGTCCGGTGCGGTGAGCTGGAGGGGACGGTCGCGTGAGCGAGATACCTGAGTCGGCGAGCGGCGTCGTGTGGCAGAGCAGCCCGCCCGGCTCGATCTATGACTACATCCGGGTCGCCTCCTTCTCGATAGGGCCCGACGGGCTCGTCGACCAGTGGAGCAGGCGGGCCGTGGACCTCTTCGGCGTGCCTGCCGACGAGGCCGTCGGCAAGGACCCGGTCGAGGCCTTCATGCCCGCCGACCTGCGAGACCGTGGTCGTAGCCGGGTCGCGGAGATCCTCGACGGCAGGGAGTGGACGGGCCTCGTCCCGTTCCGGATCCCCGGGCAGAACCGGCGCGAGGGCATCGCCGAGATGTACGTCATGCCGAGCCAGACGCCGACCGGTGAACGGGCCGCGCTCTGCATCGTCGTGGACGTGCGGGCGCTGCGGCACATAGAGACCGACCTCGCCGCGTCGCAGGCGATTTTCGGCCAATCCCCCTTCGGCTTTCTCCTCTTCGGTACCGACCTCACCGTGCAGCGGGCCAATCAGCGCTTCGCCACGGTCTTCGGCGGCTCGGCCGACGACCACCGGGGCCGTACCGTCCACGACTACCTCTCGCGGCCCGAGGCCGAGCGGATGACCGCCGCGCTCCAGCGGGTCCTGGAGACCGGCGAGTCCGTCACCGAGCTGCAGATCGTCGGCGCCCCGCCCGGTTCCACCGAGCGGCGCCACTGGTCGATCAACCTCTACCGCGTGCACAGCGGCTCCGGCCGGGCCGTCGGCGTCGCCGGCCTCGGCATCGACGTGACCCGCCGCCACAGCGCGGCCCGCGAGGCGGCCAGCGCCCGCCGCAACCTCGCCCTGCTCAACGAGGCCGGCGCCCGCATCGGCAACTCCCTCGACCTGGAGGCCACCGCCCGCGAGCTGCTCGACGTGGCCGTGCCCGGCTTCTGCGACCTCGCCTCCGTCGACCTCTACCAGGGCCTGCTGACCGGCGACGAGGCCCCGCCCGGACGGTGGGGGAGCTCCCACGACGTCGGCTACGGAGCGGGCAGCGCCGAGCTGCGCCGGGTCGCCTTCGCCAGCGCCGTGTCCGACACCCCGCTCAGGAGCCCCGAGGCCACGGTCGACTCCGACGCGAGCGGCGGCTGTTGCGGCACGGGACCCGTCGAGGTCGGCTCCGTCCACCGCTACCCGTTCAACTCGCCCTGCGCCGGAGCGCTCCGCACCGGCCGCGTACGGGCCGTACCGGGCCGCGACGGCGGACTCGTCCAGTCCACCCTCGTCGTGCCGATGGTCGCCCACGACACCGTCGTCGGCCTCGTGCAGTTCTCCCGGACCAAGGGCAGCGAGCCCTTCGGGGAGCGGGACCGGGCGCTCGCCGTCGAACTGGCCGCCCGCGCGGCGGTCTGCATCGACAACGCCCGCCTCTACCGCCGCGAACACGAGCGGGCCCTGATCCTGCAGCGCAGCCTGCTCCCGCCCGGAGACCCCGAGGCCGCCGGCCTCGACATCGCCTGCCGCTACCTCCCCGGCACCACCGCCACCGAGGTCGGCGGCGACTGGTTCGACGTCATCGAACTCCCCGGCCACCGCACCGCCCTGGTCATCGGCGACGTCATGGGCCGCGGTCTGCGCGCCGCCGTCGCCATGGGCGAACTGCGCACCGCCGTCCGTACCCTGGCCCAGCTCGACCTCGAACCCGCCGAGGTGCTCTCCCACCTCGACGAGATCGCCCGCGGCCTCGGCGCCCCTGCGGGCGCCCAGCAGAGCGCCCGCGCCCACAAGACCCGGGGGCCGGAACTCTCCGAGGTCTACCTCGCCACCTGCGTCTACGCCGTCTACGACCCGGTCACCCGGCGCTGCACCTTCGCCAGCGCCGGCCACCTTCCGCCGGTCCTCGTCGAACCGGGCGAGAAGGCCCTGCTGCTCGACGTGCCCCCGGGGATGCCGCTCGGCGTCGGCGGTGAGCCCTTCGAGGAGGTCGAGGTCGAGCTGCCCGAGGGCTCCCTGCTCGCCCTCTACACCGACGGTCTCGTCGAGTCCCGCGACCATCCCCTGGACGAGGGTCTGACCGCCTTCCGCGGCGCGTTCACGGACACGGCCCTGCCCCTCGAAGACGTCTGCGACCGTGTCCTGACCACCCTTCACACCGGGCACGGCGAGGACGACATCGCCCTCCTGATGGCCCGTATCCAGGGACTGCAGTCCGAGGCGGTGGGGGACTGGCGGCTGCCCAGGGAACCCCGCTCGGTCGGCCGGGCCCGTGAACTGGCCCGCGCCCAGCTCGCCGCCTGGGACCTCGAAGCGCTCGTGGACACCGTCGAGCTGCTCGTCAGCGAACTGGTCACCAACGCCCTGCGCTACGGCGAGGGCGAGATCAGGCTCCGGCTGCTGCGCGACCGGACCCTGGTGTGCGAGGTCTGGGACTCCGGGCTCGTCCAGCCGAGACGCCGCCGCGCCCGCGACACCGACGAGGGCGGGCGCGGACTGCAGCTGGTCGGACTCCTCAGCGCCGCCTGGGGATCGCGCCGCACCCCCCGGGGCAAGACCGTCTGGTTCGAACTGCCCCTGCCGGACGGCGAGGGAACCGCGGAGCCCACCGTGGAGCAGCTCCTGAGCATGTTCTGACCGCCGGCACCGGCACCAGCGACGCACCCACCGGCGGGCGCGGTTCCACAGGCTCCGTGCCCCCGGGCCCCGCCGCCCGCCGGCTACTTCTTCAGCGCGGCGAGCCGGGCCTCGATCTCCGCGCTGTCGCCGAGCGTGTCCAGCTGCTCGAACTGGGCGTCCAGCGAGGACGCGGCCAGCTCCTGCTTGCCCATCGCCTTCGCCTCCTCGCGCCGGACCTTGTCCTCGAAGCGGTTCAGCTCGCTCGTCGGGTCCAGCACGTCGATGTTCTTCACGGCGTCCATCATCGTGTTCTGCGCCTGCGCGGACTTGGCGCGGGCCACCAGCTCGTCGCGCTTCGACTGGAGCTCGCCCAGCTTGGCCTTCATCTGGTCGAGCCCGCTCTTGAGCTTCTCCACCACCTCGGTCTGCGCCGCGATCGTCGGCTCGGCCGTGGCGGCCTCCTTCTCCGACTGGAGCTGCCGCCCCAGCGCGACCTTCGCCAGCTGGTCGAACCGGTCCGCCTCGGCCGTCTGCCCGGCGGCCCGCAGCTCGTCCGCCTTCCTGCTCGACGCCAGCGCCTTCTCGCCCCACCCCTTCGCCGCGCCCACGTCCTCCTGGTGGTCCTGCTCCATCAGCCGCAGATTGCCGATCGTCGTCGCGACCGCCTGCTCGGCCTCCGAGATGTTGTTGCTGTAGTCGCGGATCAGCTGGTCCAGCATCTTCTGCGGGTCCTCGGCCTGGTCCAGCAGGGCGTTGATGTTGGCCTTCGCCAGCTGGGTGACACGGCCCAGGATGGTCTGCTTGCTCATGGTCCTTCTCCTTGAACACCAGGGGACTGAACAGGGGACTGAAAGGGTCAGAAACGGCCGCCGCCGCCCAGCCGGCCGCGGGTCCCGCCGCCACCGAAACTGCCGGGTCCGCCACCGAACCCGCCCCCGCCGAAACCTCCACCGAATCCCCCGCCATGTCCCCCGCCTCCCCTTCCTCCGCCGAACAGTCCGCCGAGGATGATGCCGCCGAGCACCGCTCCACCGAGCCCGCCGCCGCCACCTCCCACTCCTGTTACACCGCCCAGGCCGTTCGGGTTCCCATATGTACGGACGTCCTGCTCGGCGAGCTCCTGCGCGCGCCGGGCCAGCCCGTCCGCCTGCTGGGCCTCGGCGAGCGCGGACTGCGGGTCCTCGGCGTCCGCGAGCGCCCTGGCCTTCTCCAGCCGCCGCTGGGCCTCCGCCAGGCGGGTCCTGGCCTCGCTGCCCACGGCGCCGCGGTGCGTCGTGATGTAGTCGGCGGCCGCTCCGATCGCGGAACGGGCGGTGAGCATCGCCTGATCGAGGAGCGCGCGGGCGCGCCGCGTGCCCGACTCGCGCTCCCGTGCGCCGGCCAGCGCCTCGTCGAGCACCGCGTCGGCCTCCTCGACCCGGCGCAGCGCGTCGAGCGGGTCGTAGCGGCCCGCCTCGACCGTCCTGTGTACGTCGGCGACGACCGACTCCGCCCGGGCGATGCGGCCCTGGAGGTCGGCGGTGGAGACGCCCTCGGCGGTGCCTTGGAGCAGGCCGCGGGCGTCGGCGAGGTCCGCCTCGGTCTCGGACAGCGCGGTCGGCAGCTTGCCCACGGCCTCGGCCAGCTCCTTCGCCCGCCGGTCCACCGCCTCGCTCAGCCGGGCCGCCTGGTCGACGGCGCCCTCGGCCGCCCGGATGTGGACCGCCGCCGTACCGTTGTCGCCGGAGTCGACGGCCTGCCGCGCCTGGTTCAGGTGCGTGGTCGCGAACACCAGCCGGTCCTTCGCCTGTTCCACGTCGCCGGCGACGGGGGAGGCGGCCGACTCGGCGTACCGTTCCCGCATCGCGGTCAGCGCCGCCTCCGCCGTGACGACCCGGCCGGTCTGCTCGCGGAAGGCGGCCTCCGCGTGGGCCAGCGCGTCGGGGGCGTTCTGCTCCAGGGCCCGGAGCCGGTCGAAGTCCTCGGACTCGGCGTCGAGCCGGGCGTTCGCCTCGTCGCAGCGCCGGACGATCTCGTCCAGCATCGAGCGGCGGGTCGCGTCGTCCTCGGGGAAGGCGTCGTCGAGTTTCTGCCGCAGCCGGAACGCGGCCGTCAGCTCCTCCTTCGCGAAGGCCACCGCGTCGGTGAACGGGCGGGCGGCCTCCTCGCCGAACTGGGCGGTCGCGAAGCCGAGTTCCTCCTGGCTGGTGCGGACGGCGTCGTCGGTGTCGACGAGCGCCTGCCGCGCCTGCTTGTCCAGCTCCTCCAGCGTGAGCTGCGCGGGTTCCTTCGGAGCGCCCCAGCCCTGCCCGGCCTGCGGCTTCGTGGCCCCGCCACCGCCACCGCCACCGGTACGGCGCCGGCGGCGGGTCCAGGCGTACGCCGCGACGCCTCCGGCTCCGCCGACGAGGACGACGGGGAGGACCAGGTCGGTCCCCGATGTGCCGTCGGCCGCCGCGCCGCCGGGATCGGCGGGGCCCGGTGTGATCGTGGGCGTGGGCACGGGCTGTCCGGCGAGCACGGCGTCGTAGCCGTTCGCCGCGCCGATCGCGGCGCCCGCCCAGTCGTTCTGCCGCAGCGCGGGCTCGATCGCGGTCCGGGCGACGTCGTCGAGCTGGGGCGTCGTGAACCGGGAGTCCGGGTCGGCGGAGTAGCCGTACTGCCGGTCATGGGTTGCCACCGCGAGCAGGACGTCGTCGACGCCGAGCCCGTTGCGCTGGGCCGTGGCGTCGGCCCAGCTCTGGCCCGAGCGCCCGGAGAAGTCCCGTACGTACACGACGAAGAGCTGCACCCGGCGGTCGTCGTAGAGCTGGTCGAGGGCCTGGGCGACCGCGCCGCGGCGGTCGCCCAGCGCACCCACCTTGTCGGTGATCTGCCCGTCGCGGGAGAGGACGACGGGGTCGTCGGCCCGGGCGCCGTGAACGGCCGGCACGACCAGCCACCACGCCGCCACCAGCATCGCGAGAAGGGCTCGGGTGGCTGTTCGCGTCACATGGGGAGGCTATGTCCCGATCTGTCCGCTCGCGACCGGGCGGAAACCATTCTCCACAGGCCTGCGTCACTGTCGGTAGCCGCCGCTACGGTGGTGCTCACGTAACGAACACGATCTTGGGGGCTCGGGTGGACGGTCGCGTACGACGATGGTGGCGGCGGGGGCGCTGGGTCGCGCTCGGCCTGGCCCTGCTCCTGGTCCTGCCGACGGCGGGCAGCGCGGTCGCGCTGCGCCTCAATTACACGGGAGACCTCCGCGAGGGGACGAAGACGCGGGGCAAGGACGCGATCTGGCTGGGCCACGCCTGGGTCGACGGCCGGAAGAAGGACGCCGACCTCGCCGCCTTCGCCGCGCGGATCAAGGGGACGGGGATACGGGACCTGTACGTCCACGCGGGCCCGCTGGAGCACGACGGCACCCTGCCCGCCGCGCGCTACCCCCGCGCCGCGTGGCTGATCGACGCCGTCCACCGGACGATGCCCGGCATACGGGTGCACGCCTGGCTCGGCGACATCCTGGCCACCGAGGGCCCCGAGGGGCTGCGCCTGGAGGACGCGGCCTCACGGGCCGCCGTCGTGGGCTCGGCCCGCCAGATCCTCGACGCCGGCTTCGACGGGGTCCACTTCGACCTGGAGCCGCTGCTTTCCGACGACACGCACTATCTGTCCCTCCTCGACGACCTCGGCGAGCTGACCAGGGCCCGCAAGGCCCCGCTCTCCGTCGCCGCCCACCAGATCGACCCCCTGCCCGCCCTGCACTCGGTGAACGGCGCGGTCAGCGGCAGCGAGAAGTGGTGGTCGCAGGAGTTCTTCGGCCAGGTCGCCCGCCGGGTCGACCAGATAGCCGTCATGTCGTACGACACCTGGATGCCGCTGGAGGGCATGTACGGCGGGTACGTGGCCCAGCAGACGAGCCTCGCCCTGGAGGTGACGCCCGAGACGACCGACCTGCTGATGGGCCTGCCGTTCTTCCACGAGGACGACCTCGGCCACCACGACTCGGCCGAGACCGTCGCGGCCGCGATCCGCGGCACCAGGCTCGGCCTGGGCCGTACGGACCACGACCGCGAGCGGTTCGGGGTCGCGCTCTACGTCGACTTCGCCGCGAAGGAGGAGGACTGGGCGTCCTACCGCCGCGACTGGCACTGACGGACCGCCGGGCCCTACGCCCCGCGCCGACGGATCTTGTTGCCCAGCCACACCAGCGGGTCGTACGAGCGGTCCACGACCCGTTCCTTCAGGGGGATCAGGGCGTTGTCGGTGATCTTGATCCCCTCCGGGCACACCTCCGTGCAGCACTTGGTGATGTTGCAGTAGCCGAGCCCGTGCTCCTCCTGCGCCGTCCGCTTCCGGTCGAGCCCGGTCTCGGCCGCCGCGTCCAGGGGGTGCATGTCCAGCTCCGCGACCCGCATCAGGAAGCGCGGCCCGGCGAACGCCGTCTTGTTCTCCTCGTGGTCACGCACCACATGACAGGTGTCCTGGCACAGGAAGCACTCGATGCACTTGCGGAACTCCTGCGAGCGCTCCACATCCAGCTGCCGCATCCGGTACTCGCCCGGAGCCACCCCCTCCGGCGGCACGAAGGCCGGGATCTCCCGCGCCTTCGCGTAGTTGAAGGACACGTCCGTCACCAGGTCCCGCACCACGGGGAAGGCCCGCAGCGGGGTGATCGTGAGCGTCTCGGCGCGGTCGAAGGTCGACATCCGGGTCATGCACAGCAGCCGCGGCCGCCCGTTGACCTCGGCGGAGCACGAACCGCACTTGCCCGCCTTGCAGTTCCACCGCACGGCGAGGTCCGGGGCCTGGGTCGCCTGCAGCCGGTGCACGATGTCGAGGACCACCTCGCCGTCGTGCACCTCGACCGTGAAGTCCGTCAGCTCCCCGCCGTCGGCGTCGCCCCGCCACACCCTGAAGTGCGCGTCATAGGTACTCACTCGTACAGCTCCTCCTCGGCGAGGTACTTGACCAGCTCCTCCTTCTCGAACAGCGCGAGGAGGTCCGGACGGATGGGTTCCGTACGTGTCCGTTCGAGCGCGATGCCGTCGTCCCCCGTACGAGCCGGGTGGCAGAGCAGGTTCACCGGCCGCCACACCCGCTCCATCGACGGGTAGTCCTCCCGGGTGTGCCCGCCCCGGCTCTCGGTCCGCTCCAGCGCCGCGCGGGCCACGCACTCGCTCACGAGCAGCATGTTCCGCAGGTCGAGCGCCAGGTGCCAGCCCGGGTTGAACTGCCGGTGCCCCTCGACCCCGGCCCGCCGCGCCCGGACGCGCAGCTCGGCGATCCGCTCCAGGGCCTCGGCCATCTCGCCCTCCCGCCGGATGATCCCGACGAGGTCGTTCATGGTCTGCTGGAGCTCCTGGTGGAGGGTGTACGGGTTCTCGGCGGACGCCTCCTCGGCCGCGCCGAACGGCGCCAGGGCCTCGACGGCAGCCGCCTCGACGCCCGCCTCCGTGACCGCCGAGCGAGGGGCGGACGCCGCGTACTCCGCCGCGTGCCATCCCGCGCGCCGCCCGAAGACCAGCAGGTCGGAGAGGGAGTTGCCGCCGAGCCGGTTGGACCCGTGCATCCCGCCCGCGACCTCACCCGCCGCGAAGAGCCCCGGCACGCCCACGGTCGCCGCCGTGTCCGAGTCGACCGCGACGCCGCCCATCACGTAGTGGCAGGTCGGCCCGACCTCCATCGCCTCCGCCGTGATGTCGACGTCCGCCAGCTCCTTGAACTGGTGGTACATCGAGGGCAGCCGCCGCTTGATCACCTCGGCCGGCATCCGGGTCGACACGTCCAGGAACACCCCGCCGTGCGGCGAACCGCGCCCCGCCTTCACCTCGGAGTTGATGGCCCGCGCCACCTCGTCGCGCGGCAGCAGCTCGGGCGGGCGCCGGTTGTCGTCCGGGTCCTCGTACCAGCGGTCGCCCTCCTCCTCCGTCTGCGCGTACTTCTCCTTGAAGACGTCGGGGATGTAGTCGAACATGAACCGCTTGCCCTCGGAGTTGCGCAGCACACCCCCGTCCCCGCGCACCGACTCGGTGACGAGGATCCCCTTCACCGACGGCGGCCAGACCATCCCGGTCGGGTGGAACTGCACGAACTCCATGTTCACCAGCGGCGCGCCCGCGAGCAGCGCGAGCGCGTGCCCGTCGCCCGTGTACTCCCAGGAGTTGGACGTCACCTTGAAGGACTTGCCGATCCCGCCGGTGGCCAGGATCACGGCCGG
This sequence comes from Streptomyces sp. NPDC058579, assembly GCF_042718575.1. NCBI lineage: Bacteria > Bacillati > Actinomycetota > Actinomycetes > Kitasatosporales > Streptomycetaceae > Streptomyces > Streptomyces sp. NPDC058579. The sequence goes on along the minus strand of NZ_JBHXPI010000016.1, from coordinate 75,842 downwards.
CGCCTCCAGGACGAAGAAGCGGCCGGTCTCCCGCTCGTAGCAGAACACCCCCGCCACCCGCCCGGACTCGTCCCGCAGGACCTGGGTGACCGTGCATTCCTGGAAGACCTTGAGCCGGGACTCGTACTCCCCGGTCTCCCGGAAGTCCTCCTGCTGGAGGGCGACGGTCTTCTGCTGGAGCGTACGGATCAGCTCCAGGCCGGTCCGGTCGCCGACGTGCGCGAGACGCGGGTACTCGTGGCCGCCGAAGTTGCGCTGGGAGATCCGGCCGTCCGGCGTGCGGTCGAAGAGGGCGCCCCAGGTCTCCAGCTCCCAGACCCGGTCGGGCGCCTCGCGCGCGTGCAGCTCCGCCATCCGCCACTGGTTGAGGAACTTCCCGCCGCGCATGGTGTCGCGGAAGTGGACCTGCCAGTTGTCGTGCGGGTTGGCGTTGGCCATGGAGGCGGCGATTCCGCCCTCGGCCATCACCGTATGGGCCTTGCCGAACAGCGACTTGCAGATGACGGCCGTCCGCGCGCCCCGCTCACGCGCCTCGATCGCGGCGCGCAGTCCGGCGCCGCCCGCGCCGACCACGACCACGTCCCACTGCTGCCGGTCGACTCGCGCCATGTCAGAAGATCCTCGGGTCGTCGAAGGTGCCGGTGGCGAGCAGGTACACGTACAGGTCGCAGACCGCGACCGAGACCAGGGAGGCCCAGGCGAGCACCATGTGACGGGTGTTGAGGCGCCCGACCAGGCTCCACATGCGGTAGCGCACCGGGTGCCGGGAGAAGTGCTTGAGCCGCCCGCCGACGATGTGCCGGCAGGAGTGGCAGGAGAGCGTGTACGCCCAGATCAGAACGCTGTTGACCAGGAAGATCACGGTCCCGAGCCCCGCGTGGCCCCACGCGTAGGAGGAGTCCCGGAAGGTCAGCACGGCGTCGTACGTGAGGATCGCGGCGACCGGGAGCGCGGTGTAGAAGAAGTACCGGTGGACGTTCTGCAGGATCAGCGGGAAACGGGTCTCGCCGGTGTACGTCGCGTGCGGCTCGGCGACCGCGCAGGCCGGGGGAGAGGCCCAGAAGCCCCGGTAGTACGCCTTGCGGTAGTAGTAGCAGGTCAGCCGGAAGCCGAGCGGGAAGATCAGGATCAGCAGGGCGGGGGAGAGGCCCCACCAGCTGCCGAAGATCTCCCAGTTGGGGCCGCCCTTCATCGGGACGCAGTTCTCGGCGAGGCAGGGCGAGTAGAACGGCGAGACGTAGGGCGCCGCGTAGTAGTCGCTGTTGGCGAAGGCTCGCCAGGTGGAGTACGCCACGAAGGCGAGCAGCCCGGCGGCGGTGGCGGCGGGCGCCAGCCACCAGCGGTCGGTCCTGAGGTGGCGTGGTGCGATGGCCGCACGGGAAGGGGAGTGCACGCCGGTGGCGCGCACCCCCCTTCCGGTGGACGGCGGTTCGGTTCCTGTGGCCAAGGTCGGTCTCCTGGGTCCGGGATCGGTCCGGGATCTCCTGGCGCCGGGATGTCCCGGGTCCGAGCGGGATCTGCTGGGTATCCGAGCGGGATCTGCTGGATCCGAGCGGGTCTCCTGGCTCCGGGATCTCCTAAGGCGCGTGCCGGTCGCGTGCTCCCAGGCCCTCGTCGTCCGAGTCCGTCCACAGCCCGCTGTCGTAGGGGGTGTCGGGGATCGTCACGAGGTTCTCGGGGCGGCGCTGGGGCGGCTCCGAGGTGACGCCCTTCTCCGCCGCGATGCTGCGTTCCAGTTGTCCGACCGTGCGGACCAGATCTTCGAGGCAGCCCTTGACGGCCGCCAAATCGTCCTGAAGGGACATGGATTGCCCTCACTTCCGCGAGTGCGGTGGCGAACACGCGATGGGGGGAGAGTGTCGCGTGTCACACCCCGCTTGTGAAGCCATGTGTACGGGATTCCACTCGTCCGGAGACCGGCGCCGCCCGGCGGTTGGGCCGCACGGGTGGGTTTGCCCCGTCCTGTCGCCGTGTCGCCGTGGCCGGATCCGGTCCGTCCTTTTCAGTGTATGAGCAATAGGTGTGATCATCGCCAAATGGCATAAAACTGGACGAAGGGGTACAAGTCATGTCCCAGGTCGGCGCCCCTCGCGGGAGGACATGCTCCAGGAGCCCCCGCTCCCGCACGCTCCGCTCCGTCGCCACGCTCACCAGTGCCGTGCTCGCCGTCTCCGTCCTGGCCGGATGCAGCTCCGGCGACGAGGCGGAAGAGGCGACCGCCGCCGCCCCCGACCACGCGCCCGCCGCGCGCGATCAGGTGAAGGACGGCGCCACGCTGAACTGGGCCGTGGACGCGATGCCCACCACGCTCAACGCCTTCCAGGCCGATGCCGACGGTGCCACCTCCCGCATCGCCGGGGCCGTACTCCCCGCGCTCTACACCCTCGACGGGCGCGGCCGCCCCCAGCGCAACCCGGACTACCTGGAGTCCGCGCAGGTCGTCGAGACGGAGCCCAAGCAGGTCGTCCTCTACAAGCTCAACCAGCAGGCGGTGTGGAGCGACGGCCGCGAGATCGGCGCCCCCGACTTCGTCGCGCAGTGGCGGGCCCTGAGCGGCCGGGACACCGCGTACTGGACCGCCCGCAACTCCGGCTACGAGCGGATCGAGAGGATCGAGCGCGGCAAGAACGACCTGGAGGTACGGGTCACCTTCGGCAAGCCGTACGCCGACTGGCAGTCCCTCTTCACCCCCCTCTATCCGAAGGAGGTGATGGGCTCCCCGAACTCCTTCAACGACGGCGCGCGAACCACCCTGAAGTCCACCGCAGGACCGTTCCTGCTCAAGGCCTCGGACCGCAAGGCCGGTACGGTCACGCTCGCCCGGAACCCCCGCTGGTGGGGGCAGCCCGCCAAGCTCGACCAGCTCGTCCTGAAGGCCGTGGCCCGTAAGGACCGGGTCGCCGCGCTCGCCGCCGGAACCCTCGATCTGGCCGAGATCGATCGGCCGGCCGCCGACCGCATCGCGCTCGCGGTACGGGACGCCCGCGCCGGCCAGAGCGGCTCGCAGGCCCTCTCCCACGGGCCGGGCGCCGCGATCACCCCGTCGGCGGCCCTGAAGTCCTGGGCGCTCGCGAACGGCTCCGACGAGGAGAAGGCGGAGACGGTCCGGGCCGCGCGCGAGAAGAACCAGAAGGCCATCGACCGGTACGCGGAGGAGCAGCGGGCGCTCGGGAAGCTGGTGGTCCGCAAGTCGCTCGAGCCCGCGTACACCCAGCTCTCGCTGAACGGCGAGAACGGTCCGCTCGCCGACGAGCGGGTACGGCGCGCGGTGGCCCGCGCGCTCGACCGCCAGGAACTGGCCGAATCCGTACTCAAGCCGCTGGGCCTTCCGGCCAAGCCTCCGGGCAGCCACCTGGCCCTGGCGGGGCAGGCGGCGTACGCGGACAGCAGCGACGCGCTCGGCGCCCAGGACGCCAACGAGGCGCGGGCCCTGCTCGCGGACGCCGGGTGGGTGCCGGGCGGCGCGGCGAAGAAGCCCGCCGGGACGAAGGCGGGCAGCGAGGCGGTGGAGAAGGGCGCCGACGCCGACAAGAAGACGGATCCCAGCAAGACCGACGCCGAGCCGAAGACCGACGCGGACAAGAAGACCGACGCCGAGAAGAAGACCTCCGACAAGGCCCAGAAGCCCGGCTCCGACGCCGCCTCCGACGAGGGCCTCTACATCGTCGGCGACGACAAGCCGGGCGGCACCGCCGTCCCCGCCGACGGCAAGGCCCCCGAGCCCGAGAGCGGCACCAACGTCCTCGCCCCCGCCCCCGGCGCGGCCCTCCAGAACATGGCCGTGCTGCGCCAGGCCACCCTCCTCGACACCGCCGCGGGACGGGCCACGGACACCGAGGCCAAGGCCCAGAACCCGGCCGTGGGCCCCGACAAGGGCGTCGCCGGGGCCTACGCCCCGCGCGGCACCGCCGCCCCCGCCGTGCCGGCCGCCGCCACCGGGGCCCTCGGCAAGGACGGCAAGCCGCTCAACCTGCGCTTCGTCCTGCCCTCGGGCCCCGGCTCGGAGTCGCTCCGCGCGGTCGGCGACAAGATCGTCCGGATGCTCGACGCGGTCGGCATCCGTACGGAGATCACCAAGGTCGCCGACGAGAGCTTCTTCAAGGACCACATCGCCGCCGGCGACTACGACCTCGCCCTCTACTCCTGGCCCGCGTCCGCCTTCCCGGCGACCGACGCCCGGCCGATCTTCGCCAAGCCCGAGCCGGCCTCCGACGGCTCCCTCCTGGTCGAGCAGAACTACGCCCGCGTCGGGACGGACCGTATCGACCAACTGTTCGACCAGGCGGTGGCCACCCTGGACGAGGAGGAGGCCCGCGACCTGGTCCGCCAGGCCGACGCCCGGATCTGGGCGGCTGCCGGATCGATTCCCCTCTATCAGCGCCCCCAGCTGGTGGCGGCCGAGCCCGGCATCGTGAACGCGGGCGCCTGGGGCTTCGCGACCCCGCGCTACCAGGACATCGGCTACAAGAAGCCGGAGTCGGCGAACGGCGCGGAGCGCAACATCAAGAAGTAGCCAGAAAGCCGCCAATAAGCTGGGAAACCGCAGGTCGCAACCTCAGAAGCCGCTCAAGTTCCTTGCCCGCCGGTCTCCCCGGCGGGCAAGATCGCGTCCGGCCCCTTGACCCGGCCGGTTCCGCACGCTCAGTGCCCCCACTCACGTGCCCCCACTCCCCCCACCAGCCACACAGCACAGCTCCACCGAGGCCCCCAGCCTCCCAGTAGCTCCCAGATAGACCCTCTCGAATCCGGGCGGGGAAGCCCTCTGCGCGGCGGCCCCGTACCATAGGACATAGCCGTGGCGCGTCCGCCCGGCGGGCGTAAGAGGAACTGACGCCGCATCCCACGATCCGAGAGAAGCGCAAGCACCCATGCCCACGCGCCACGACATCCGTAACGTCGCCATCGTCGCCCACGTCGACCATGGCAAGACGACCATCGTCGACGCCATGCTCAAGCAGGCCGGTGCCTTCGCCGCCCACCAGCACCTCGACGACCGCATGATGGACTCGAACGACCTGGAGCGTGAGAAGGGCATCACGATCCTCGCCAAGAACACGGCGGTGAAGTATCACCCCAAGGACGGCGGGGCCCCGATCACGATCAACATCATCGACACCCCCGGTCACGCCGACTTCGGTGGCGAGGTCGAGCGCGGTCTGTCGATGGTCGACGCGGTCGTCCTCCTGGTGGACGCCTCCGAGGGTCCGCTCCCGCAGACCCGCTTCGTGCTGCGCAAGGCCCTCCAGCAGCGCCTGCCCGTCATCCTCTGCATCAACAAGACGGACCGCCCGGACTCCCGGATCGACGAGGTCGTCAACGAGACCTACGACCTCTTCCTCGACCTGGACGCGGACGAGGACCAGATCGAGTTCCCGATCGTCTACGCCTGCGGCCGTGACGGCATCGCCTCGCTGACCAAGCCGGAGAACGGCACGGTCCCCGCGGACAGTGACAGCCTGGAGCCGTTCTTCTCCACGATCCTCGAGCACGTCCCGGCCCCGTCGTACGAGGAGGAGGCGCCGCTCCAGGCCCACGTCACCAACCTCGACGCCGACAACTTCCTCGGCCGTATCGCGCTGCTCCGCGTCGAGCAGGGCGAGCTGCGCAAGGGCCAGACGGTCGCGTGGATCAAGCGGGACGGCACGATCTCCAACGTCCGCATCACCGAGCTGATGATGACCGAGGCGCTCACCCGCAAGCCGGCCGAGGTCGCCGGCCCCGGTGACATCTGCGCCGTCGCCGGTATCCCCGACATCATGATCGGCGAGACCCTGGCCGACCCGGAGAACCCGATCGCGCTGCCGCTGATCACGGTCGACCAGCCGGCCATCTCCATGACCATCGGCACCAACACCTCGCCGCTCGTCGGCCGCGGTGGCACGGGCAAGGGCGCGGACGCCAAGTCCGCGGTCAAGCAGCGCAAGGTCACCGCCCGCCAGGTCAAGGACCGTCTGGACCGCGAGCTGATCGGTAACGTCTCGCTCCGCGTCCTCGACACCGAGCGTCCCGACGCCTGGGAGGTCCAGGGCCGTGGTGAGCTCGCGCTCGCCATCCTGGTCGAGCAGATGCGCCGCGAGGGCTTCGAGCTCACCATCGGCAAGCCGCAGGTCGTCACCAAGGAGGTCGACGGCAAGACGCACGAGCCCGTCGAGCGCCTCACGGTCGACGTGCCCGAGGAGCACATGGGCGCGGTCACGCAGCTCATGGGCGTCCGCAAGGGCCGCATGGACAACATGTCGAACCACGGCTCCGGCTGGGTCCGCATGGAGTTCGTCGTTCCGTCCCGTGGCCTCATCGGCTTCCGTACGGAGTTCCTGACCAACACCCGCGGTACGGGTATCGCGCACTCGATCCACGAGGGCCACGAGCCGTGGTTCGGCACGCTGACGACCCGTAACAACGGTTCGCTGGTCGCCGACCGCGCGGGTGCGGTCACCGCCTTCGCGATGACCAACCTCCAGGAGCGCGGTGTCCTGTTCACCGACCCCGGCACCGAGGTGTACGAGGGCATGATCGTCGGCGAGAACTCGCGCGCCGACGACATGGACGTGAACATCACCAAGGAGAAGAAGCTCACCAACATGCGCTCCGCCTCCGCCGACTCCTTCGAGGCGATCGTCCCGCCGCGCAAGCTCTCCCTGGAGCAGTCCCTGGAGTTCTGCCGCGACGACGAGTGCGTCGAGGTCACCCCGGAGGCCGTGCGCATCCGCAAGGTCGTCCTGGACCAGAACCAGCGCGGTCGCACCGCGTCGCGCGCCAAGAACGGCTGACGCGCTCCACAGGTGTGATCTCGGCGGCGAGCGCCGCTGACGTCGGCTGACGCCACCTCAGATCCACCTCACACGCGAGGCCCGGACCCCCACAGTCACTGTGGGGGTCCGGGCCTTTCGTCAAATCCATTTCATGGCCAGGGTGTCCGGATATCGGCCGTCGCTCTCCGGAACGTGTGTTAACGGTCCGTTTCGCGTGTGTCTGTCTGTGATCACTTTGTCCGGATTTCGGTCTCATGACCCCTGGCGATGTTGTCAAAACGAGACCACTTAAGTGTGGTTTACGGCCCGGCCGTACTTAATAGTTGGCTGCATTGAGCTCGGGTCAATGGGTCACGCACTGTGGGGAGTGCCGACTCACGAGCACACTCGGGGCACATGGAGTGCAATGCCGTCAGGGGTGTCGGCGCACTCGGAGTGCCCTTCTTGTAGTGACAAGTGGACTCATGAGGAGGAACCCATGCGCGGTGCCAAGAGCGCCAAGTGGGTAGTGGGCGCGACCATCGTGGCCCTGGCAGCGACCGCCTGTGGCGGCGGCAGTGGCAAGGACGACAGTGCCTCGAAGGAGAAGGGCAAGCCCGCGGGCTATGTCTCGATCGACGTCGGTGAGCCCCAGAAGCCGCTGATCCCGGCCGACACCAATGAGTCGCTCGGTAGCTACGTCATCCAGTCGCTCTTCACGCAGCTGCTGGACTTCGACGCCTCGGGCAAGATCGTCTACACGAACGCCGAGTCGATCAAGACGACCGACTCCAAGACGTGGACGGTCAAGCTCAAGCCGGGCTGGAAGTTCCACGACGGCACCCCGGTCACGTCGGCGTCCTACGTCAAGGCGTGGAACTGGTACGCCAACATCGAGAACAAGCAGCAGAACGCCTTCTGGTTCGAGGACATCGCCGGCTACGCCGACGTCCACCCGGAGAAGGGCGCCCCTGCGAAGAAGGAGATGTCGGGCCTCAAGGTCGTCGACGACACCACCTTCACCATCGACCTGGCGAAGCCGGTTCCGTACTTCGAGTACAAGCTCGGCTACACCACCTGGGCCCCGCTGCCCGAGTCCTTCTACAAGGACCCGGCCGCGTTCGGTCAGAAGCCGGTCGGCAACGGTCCCTACATCTTCGAGAAGTGGGACCACAAGAAGCTCATCCAGGTCAAGGCCAACCCTGACTACCAGGGCCCGAACAAGGCCAAGAACAAGGGTGTCCTCTTCAAGAACTACGCGACCGTCGAGGCCGCGTACCAGGACCTCCTCTCCGGCAACCTGGACATGATCCGCCAGGTCGGCCCGAAGGACCTGCCGAAGTACAAGCAGGACCTCGGCGACCGCGCGATCGAGCAGCCGTACGCGGCCATCCAGAGCCTCGTGCCGACCTTCTACTCGAAGACCTTCAAGGGCATCAACCCGAAGGTCCTCCAGGGTCTGTCGATGGCGATCGACCGGGACACGATCACGAAGACCGTGCTCAACGGCACCCGCCAGCCGGCCACCAGCTTCATCCCGCAGGGTGTCGCCGGTAAGCAGGACCTCGGCAGCGACGTCTTCAAGTTCAACCCGGCCAAGGCCAAGCAGCTCGTCACCGAGGGCGGCGGCGTTCCGGACAACAAGATCTGGATCCAGTACAACGCCGACGGTGGCCACAAGGAGTGGATCACCGCGGTCTGCGAGTCGATCCGCAACTCCACCGGTGTGGACTGCATCCCGGACGCCAAGCCGGACTTCCAGACCGACCTGGAAGCGCGTGACAACGACAAGGTCAAGGCGATGTACCGCGGTGGCTGGGTCGCCGACTACCCGGTGAACGTCAACTTCATGCGTGAGCTGTACGGCACGACGGCCGAGGCGAACAACGGTCGCTTCTCGGACCCCGAGGTCGACGCCGCGTTCAAGAAGGGCGACAACGCCAAGTCGCTGGAAGAGTCGATCAAGCTCTACCAGGAGGCCGAGAAGCTCGTCCTCACGAAGATGCCGGCGATCCCGCTGTGGGAGTACAAGATCAACGGTGGCCACTCCGCGGCTGTCGACAACGTGACCGTCGACTTCCACGGCGACTTCAACATCACCGAAGTCACCACCAAGTAATCAGCCCCAAGGGCCCACCCCACTCGGCCGTCAGCCGCCACCGCAACTGGCGGTAGGCCCCCGGGGCCGGTTCCCACATCCTGGGACCGGCCCCGGGGGCTGTAGGTATTCATATCGGAGGCAAACATGGGGCGTTATGTCGCGCGGCGACTGCTCCAGATGATCCCGGTCTTCATCGGGTCAACCTTGCTGGTCTTCTCCATGATGTACGCGCTGCCCGGCGATCCCGTGCGCGCGCTCGCCGGAGAGCAGACCGTCGACCCGACGCAGATCGCTGCGATGAAGAAGGACCTCGGGCTCGACCAGCCGCTCCTCGTGCAGTACGGGACTTACCTCGTCAACCTGCTCCAGGGCGACTTCGGCACGCAGATCGCCAGTGGGCAACCGGTCGCGGACATCATCGCGGACGCGTTCCCCATCACGATCCGACTCACCCTGTTCGCCTTCACCTTCACCGCGCTCGTCGGTATCTCCCTCGGTGTCTTCGCCGGTCTGAAGGCCGACACGCTCCGGGACCGCGGCCTGCTGGTCCTGACTCTGCTCCTGATCTCCGTCCCCTCGTTCGTCCTCGGCTTCCTGGCGCAGTACTTCTTCGCCCACCAGCTCGGCTGGGTCGACCCGAACGTGAGCGCCGTGGCGGACTGGAACGAACTGGTCCTGCCGGCCGTCGTGCTCGGTTCGCTGTCGCTGGCGTACGTCGCCCGCCTCACCCGGACCTCGATCGCCGAGAACCTGCGCTCCGACTACATGCGCACCGCGGTGGCCAAGGGCCTGCCGCGCCGCCGCATCATCGGCGTCCACCTGATGCGCAACTCGATGATCCCCGTCGTCACCTTCCTCGGCACCGACATCGGCGCCCTGATGGGCGGCGCGGTCGTCACCGAGGGCATCTTCAACGTCCAGGGCGTCGGCTACAACGTCTTCTCCGCGCTGAAGCACCGTGAAGGCGCCACCGTCGTGGGCATCGTGACCCTGATCGTGGTCGTCTATCTCGTCGCCAGCCTGCTCGTCGACCTGCTCTACGCGGTCCTGGACCCGAGGATCCGTTATGCCTGAGGCACTCAAGGAAGCTGTCGCCGGAGAGACTTCGGCGGACGTGTCCGCCGTCAAGCCGGTCGAGAAGCAGGAGAAGCCGCGCAGCCTCTGGTCGGACGCCTGGCACGACCTGCGCCGCAACCCGATCTTCCTGGTCTCCGCCGTCCTGATCGCCGTCCTGCTGACCATGGCCGTCTTCCCCGGCCTGTTCACCAGCGCCGACCCGCGCCACGCGGACCTCGCCAAGCACTACCTGCAGAAGCCCAATTGGGGCAGCTTCTTCGGCGAGGACTGGTTCGGTTACGACATCCAGGGCCGCTCGATCTACGCGCGTGTCATCTACGGTGCCCGCGCCTCGATCGCCGTCGCCGTCGTCGTCACCGTCCTCGTCACCGTCCTCGGCACGATCGTCGGCATGCTCGCCGGCTACTTCGGCGGCTGGGCGGACACGATCCTGTCCCGCATCACGGACATCTTCTTCGGTGTCCCCTTCATCCTCGGCGCGATGGTCGTCCTGACCTCGTTCGAGGAGCGCAAGCTCTGGGTCGTCATCCTCGCCCTGGCCTTCCTGGGCTGGACCCAGATCGCCCGAGTCGCCCGCGGCTCGGTGATCACCATCAAGCAGGCGGACTACGTGATGGCGGCCAAGGCGCTCGGCGCCTCCACCACGCGGATCCTGCTCCGGCACATCCTGCCGAACGCCATCGCCCCGGTCATCGTGGTCTCCACCATCGCGCTCGGCGGCTACATCTCGGCGGAGGCGACGCTCTCCTTCCTCGGTATCGGCCTCGCCGAGCCGACGGTCTCGTGGGGCGTCGACATCTCCTCGGGCCAGGAGCAGCTGCGTAACGCGGCGTTCGTCCTGATCATCCCGTCGGTCATGGTGTCGATCACCGTTCTGGCGTTCATCATGCTCGGCGATGCGGTTCGCAGCGCCCTCGACCCCAAGCTGCGCTAGGAGGGCGTACACGTGAGCCTCATCGACAAGACCGCGAACGTCCCCGCCCCGCGCGGCGGCGACGAGCACACCGGCCCGCTGCTCGAAGTCCGCGACCTGCACGTGGAGTTCCACACCCGCGACGGTGTGGCCAAGGCGGTCAACGGCGTCAACTACAGCGTCAACGCGGGCGAGACGCTCGCCGTGCTCGGCGAGTCCGGGTCCGGCAAGTCCGTCACCGCGCAGGCCATCATGGGCATCCTCGACATGCCGCCCGGCAAGATCCCCAAGGGTGAGATCCTCTTCCGCGGCGAGGACATGCTGAAGATGTCCGGCGAGGAGCGCCGGAAGATCCGCGGCCAGAAGATCGCGATGATCTTCCAGGACGCGCTCTCCTCCCTCAACCCGGTCCTCTCCGTCGGCTACCAGCTCGGCGAGATGTTCCGGGTGCACCACGGCCTCTCCAAGAAGGAGGCCAAGGCCAAGGCCATCGAGCTGATGGACAAGGTCAAGATCCCGGCCGCCGCGGCCCGGGTCAACGACTACCCCCACCAGTTCTCCGGCGGCATGCGCCAGCGCATCATGATCGCGATGGCGCTCGCCCTGGAGCCGGACCTGATCATCGCGGACGAGCCCACCACGGCGCTCGACGTGACCGTCCAGGCCCAGGTCATGGACCTGCTCGCGGAGCTCCAGCGCGAGTACAACATGGGTCTGATCCTGATCACCCACGACCTCGGCGTCGTCGCCGACGTCGCGGACAAGATCGCGGTCATGTACGCGGGCCGGATCGTCGAGACCGCGCCGGTCCACGAGCTGTACAAGCGCCCGGCCCACCCGTACACCCGAGGTCTGCTCGACTCGATCCCGCGCCTGGACCAGAAGGGCCAGGAGCTGTACGCGATCAAGGGCCTGCCGCCCAACCTGCTCCGCGTGCCCACCGGCTGCGCCTTCAACCCGCGCTGCCCCAAGGCCGACGACATCTGCCGCACGGAGATCCCGGCGCTCGCGCCGGTCTCCGAGCAGGACGGCACGGAGCTGCCCGGCCGCGGCAGCGCCTGCCACTTCTGGAAGGAGACGATCCATGGCTGAGCTCAGCAAGAAGGACGAGGCCGCGGACGCGACTCCGAACGTCACCGAGGTCCACGAGGTCGACGCGGCGAGCGAGGCGGCGGCCGTAGCCGCCATCGAGGCGCCCGTCGAGCGCGGTGAGCCGATCCTGCAGGTGCGCAACCTGGTCAAGCACTTCCCGCTGACCCAGGGCATCCTGTTCAAGAAGCAGGTCGGCGCGGTCAAGGCCGTGGACGGGATCTCCTTCGACCTCTACCAGGGCGAGACCCTCGGCATCGTCGGCGAGTCCGGCTGTGGCAAGTCCACGGTCGCCAAGCTCCTGATGACGCTGGAGCGGGCCACCGCCGGCGAGGTCTTCTACAAGGGCCAGGACATCACCAAGCTGTCCGGCCGCGCGCTGAAGGCCGTCCGCCGGAACATCCAGATGGTGTTCCAGGACCCGTACACCTCGCTGAACCCGCGCATGACGGTCGGCGACATCATCGGTGAGCCCTTCGACATCCACCCCGAGGTGGCCCCGAAGGGTGACCGTCGCCGCCGGGTGCAGGAGCTGCTCGATGTGGTCGGTCTGAACCCCGAGTACATCAACCGCTACCCGCACCAGTTCTCCGGCGGTCAGCGCCAGCGCATCGGCATCGCCCGCGGCCTCGCGCTCAACCCGGAGATCATCGTCTGCGACGAGCCGGTCTCGGCCCTGGACGTCTCCGTCCAGGCGCAGGTCATCAACCTGATGGAGAAGCTGCAGGACGAGTTCAACCTCTCCTACCTCTTCATCGCCCACGACCTGTCGATCGTCCGGCACATCTCGGACCGGGTCGGCGTGATGTACCTCGGCAAGATGGCCGAGATCGGTACGGACACGCAGATCTACGACCACCCGACGCACCCCTACACCCAGGCGCTGCTGTCGGCGGTCCCGGTCCCCGACCCGGACGCCCGTGAGGGTCGCGAGCGGATCATCCTCACCGGAGACGTCCCCTCGCCGGCCAACCCGCCGTCGGGCTGCCGTTTCCGCACCCGGTGCTGGAAGGTGCAGGACAAGTGCTCCACCGAGGTGCCGCTGCTCGCCATCCCCGAGCGCTTCCAGGGTGAGGACACCCCGGCCGCGCACGAGTCGGCGTGCCACTTCGCCGAGGAGAAGGACGTCGTCCACGCGGCGTAGTTCTCCCGCTGTGCATCGAGGGCGCCCCGGCCATGACGGCCGGGGCGCCTTCGTGCTTCTGTCCTTACGGGTGTCGTTAAGGTGCATACCGCCCGCACTCGGGTGATATTGGGGCTCTCGATACATACCAGGACCTCGGGAGGCACCTCATGCGCGGAGCCACGCACGCCAAGTGGGCCGCAGTGGCCGTAGCCGTCGCTCTCACGGCCACGGCCTGCGGCGGCGGGGGCGATGGCGGAGGTGGTGGCGCGGACGGTGTCGTGAGCTCCTCGTGGGGCGACCCGCAGAACCCGCTGGAGCCCGCGAACACCAACGAGGTGCAGGGCGGCAAGGTCCTCTCCATGATCTTCCGGGGGCTCAAGCAGTACGACCCGAAGACCGGCGCGGCCAACGACATGCTCGCCGAGAAGATCGAGACCACGGACTCCACGAACTTCACCGTCACCGTCAAGGACGGCTGGACCTTCTCCAACGGCGAGGCGGTCACCGCGAACTCCTTCGTGGACGCCTGGAACTACGGCGCCAGCCTGAAGAACAACCAGAAGAACGCCAGCTTCTTCGGCCAGATCGAGGGCTACGACCAGGTCCACCCCGAGAAGGGCGAGCCGACCGCCGAGACGATGTCCGGGCTCAAGATCGTCGACCCCCAGACCTTCACGGTCAAGCTCACCCAGAAGTTCTCCACCTGGCCCGACACCCTCGGCTACGCGGCCTTCGCCCCGCTCCCGAAGTCCTTCTTCGACGACCACGCGGCCTGGCTGAACCAGCCCGTCGGCAACGGCCCGTACACGGTCGACTCGTACGCCAAGGGCTCCCAGATGGAGCTGAAGCGCTGGGACGCCTACCCCGGTGACGACAAGGCGCAGAACGGTGGCGTGACCCTCAAGGTCTACACCGACAACAACACCGCCTACACCGACCTGACGGCCGGCAACCTCGACCTCGTCGACGACGTGCCCGCCTCGCAGCTCAAGAACGTCCAGGCGGACCTCGGCGACCGGTACATCAACGTGCCGGCCGGCATCATCCAGACCCTCGGCTTCCCCTTCTACGACCCGGCGTGGAACAAGCCCGGTCAGGAGAAGCTCCGCCAGGGCCTCTCCATGGCGATCAACCGCGAGCAGATCACCGACACCATCTTCCAGAAGACCCGCACCCCCGCCGTCGACTGGACCTCCCCGGTCCTCGGCGCGGAGGGCGGCTTCAAGGACATCTGCGGCGAGTTCTGCAAGTACGACGCCGCCGAGGCGAAGAAGCTGGTCGCCGAGGGCGGCGGCATCCCCGGCGGCACGATGAAGATCTCGTACAACGCCGACACCGGCTCCCACAAGGAGTGGGTGGACGCCGTCTGCAACTCCATCAACAACGCGCTCGGCAACAACCGGGCCTGCGTCGGCAACCCGATCGGCACCTTCGCGGACTTCCGCAGCCAGGTCTCCACGCAGAAGATGCCCGGCCCCTTCCGGGCCGGCTGGCAGATGGACTATCCCCTCATCCAGAACTTCCTGCAGCCGCTGTACTACACGAACGCCTCGTCCAACGACGGCAAGTACACCGACCCGGAGTTCGACAAGCTCGTCGACCAGGCCAACGCCGAGTCCGACATCGCCAAGGCCGTGGAGACCTTCCAGCAGGCCGAGGAGGTCCTCCGCGACGACATGGGCGCGATCCCGCTCTGGTACCAGAACGGCAGCGCCGGCTACTCCGACCGGGTCACCAACGTGACCCTCAACCCCTTCAGCGTTCCGGTCTACGACCAGATCAAGGTCAACTGACGCAGCGCGTCGGCGTACGGCCCGGCGCGGCGCTCTCCCGCGCGCCGGGCCGTACGCCTACCCCACACCCCCGGAGCCCCCCATGGGTCGTTATGTGATCCGGCGTCTGCTGCAGATGATCCCGGTCTTCATCGGCGCCACCCTGCTGATCTTCCTGATGGTGACCGTGATGGGCGACCCCATCGCGGGCCTCTGCGGCGACCGTGCCTGCGATCCCGCGACCGCCGCCCAGCTGGAGAAGGAGTTCGGCCTCGACAAGCCCGTCTGGCAGCAATACCTGACCTACATGGGCAACATCTTCACCGGCGACTTCGGTACGGCCTTCAACGGCCAGCCGGTGACCGAGCTGATGGCCAGCGCCTTCCCCGTCACCATCCGGCTCACCATCGTGGCGATCCTCTTCGAGATCGTCATCGGCATCAGCCTCGGCGTCCTGACCGGCCTCAAGCGCGGCCGCCCCGTCGACACCACCGTGCTGCTGCTGACCCTGGTCGTCATCTCGATCCCGACCTTCGTCACCGGCCTCCTGCTCCAGCTCCTCCTCGGCGTGAAGTGGGGCTGGATCAAGCCCGCGGTCTCCTCCGAGGCCACCTTCGGCGAGCTGATCGTCCCCGGCCTCGTCCTCGCCTCGGTCTCCCTCGCGTACGTCACCCGGCTCACCCGGACCTCGATCGCCGAGAACAAGCGCGCCGACTACGTCCGTACCGCCGTCGCCAAGGGCCTGCCGCGACACCGGGTCATCACCCGCCACCTGCTGCGCAACAGCCTCATCCCGGTGGTCACCTTCATCGGCGCCGACATCGGCGCGCTGATGGGCGGCGCGATCGTGACGGAGCGGATCTTCAACATCCACGGCGTCGGCTACCAGCTCTACCAGGGCATCGTCCGGCAGAACACCCAGACCGTCGTCGGCTTCGTGACCGTCCTCGTCATCGTCTTCCTGCTGGCCAACCTCCTGGTCGACCTCCTGTACGCCGTCCTTGACCCGAGGATCCGCTATGCCTGAGCAGCCGCTTGAGCCGCATGTGCCGTTCGACGACGGGCGCGCCATCGACCACACGGGGGCGGGCGCCGGCACGGACCTCGCCATGGAGGAGGGCGCCTCCCTGGAGAAGACCCCGGGCGGCCCCCTCGGCACGGGACCGGCCGGCAAGCCGCGCTCGCTCTGGTCCGACGCCTGGCACGACCTGCGCCGCAACCCGGTCTTCATCATCTCGGGCCTGATCATCCTCTTCCTCGTGATCATCTCCATCTGGCCGTCCCTGATCGCCAGCGGAGACCCCCTCCAGTGCGACCTGTCCAAGGCCCAGGAGGGCTCCCAGCCCGGCCACCCGTTCGGCTTCAACGGCCAGGGCTGCGACGTGTACACCCGTACGGTCTACGGCGCCCGCACCTCCGTCGCCGTCGGCGTCCTCGCCACCCTCGGCGTCGGGATCCTCGGCTCCCTCCTCGGCGGCCTGGCCGGCTTCTTCGGCGGCGGCTGGGACGCGGTCCTCTCCCGGATCACCGACGTCTTCTTCGCCATCCCCGTCGTCCTCGGCGGCCTGGTCCTGCTGTCGGTCGTCACCAGCGCCACGATCTGGCCCGTCATCGGCTTCATGATCCTGCTCGGCTGGCCGCAGATCTCCCGCATCGCCCGCGGCTCGGTCATCACCGCCAAGCAGAACGACTACGTGCAGGCGGCCCGGGCGCTCGGCGCCTCCAACTCCCGCATGCTGCTGCGCCACATCACGCCCAACGCCGTCGCCCCGGTCATCGTCGTCGCGACCATCGCCCTCGGTACGTACATCTCGCTCGAAGCGACCCTGTCGTACCTCGGCGTCGGCCTCAAGCCGCCCACCGTCTCCTGGGGCATCGACATCTCCTCGGCCTCGCAGTACATCCGCAACGCCCCGCACATGCTGCTCTGGCCGGCCGGTGCGCTCGCCATCACCGTGCTCGCGTTCATCATGCTCGGCGACGCGGTGCGCGACGCCCTCGACCCGAAGCTGAGGTAGGCGCCCATGCTGCTCGAAGTGCGCGATCTGCACGTGGAGTTCCACACCAGGGACGGCGTGGCCAAGGCGGTCAACGGGGTCAGCTACTCGGTCGACGCGGGCGAGACCCTCGCCGTCCTCGGCGAGTCCGGCTCCGGAAAGTCCGTCACCGCCCAGGCCATCATGGGCATCCTCGACATCCCGCCCGGGAAGATCAGCGGCGGCGAGATCCTCTTCCAGGGCCGCGACCTGCTGAAGCTCAAGGAGGACGAGCGGCGCAAGGTCCGGGGCGCGAAGATGGCGATGATCTTCCAGGACGCGCTGTCCTCCCTCAACCCCGTGATCAGCGTCGGCGACCAGCTCGGCGAGATGTTCCAGGTCCACCAGGGCCTGTCCCGCAAGGACTCCCGCGCCAAGGCGATCGAGCTGATGGACCGGGTCCGCATCCCCGCCGCCAAGGAGCGGGTCGGGCAGTACCCGCACCAGTTCTCCGGCGGCATGCGCCAGCGCATCATGATCGCGATGGCGCTCTCCCTCGAACCCGACCTGATCATCGCGGACGAGCCCACCACCGCCCTCGACGTGACCGTGCAGGCCCAGGTCATGGACCTCCTCGCCGAGCTCCAGCGCGAGCTCAACATGGGCCTCATCCTCATCACCCACGACCTCGGCGTCGTCGCCGACGTCGCCGACAAGATCGCCGTGATGTACGCGGGCCGGATCGTCGAGACCTCCCCCGTCCACGAGATCTACAAGTCACCCGCTCACCCCTACACCCGGGGCCTGCTCGACTCCATCCCGCGCCTGGACCAGAAGGGCCAGGAGCTGTACGCGATCAAGGGCCTGCCCCCGAACCTCCTCGCCATCCCGCCCGGCTGCGCCTTCAACCCGCGCTGCCCGCTGGCCAGGGACGTCTGCCGCACCGACGAACCGCCCTTGTACGACGTGTCGGAGGAACGCCGCAGCGCGTGCCACTTCTGGCAGGAGGCCCTCCGTGGCTGAGCCGATTCTCCAGGTCCGCGACCTGCACAAGCACTACCCGCTCACCCGGGGCATCGTCATCAAGAAGCAGGTCGGCGCGGTCAAGGCCGTCGACGGCGTCGACTTCGACCTGACGGCGGGGGAGACCCTCGGCATCGTCGGCGAGTCCGGCTGCGGCAAGTCGACCGTCGCGAAGATGCTCGTCAACCTGGAGCGCCCGACCTCCGGTTCGATCCGCTACAAGGGCGACGACATCACCAAGCTCTCGCCGAAGGCGCTCCGCGCGGTCCGCCGCAACATCCAGATGGTCTTCCAGGACCCGTACACCTCGCTCAACCCGCGCATGACGGTCGGCGACATCATCGGGGAGCCGTACGAGATCCACCCCGAGGTCGCCCCCAAGGGGGACCGGCGGCGGAAGGTCCAGGACCTGCTCGACGTCGTCGGCCTCAACCCGGAGTACATCAATCGCTATCCGCACCAGTTCTCCGGCGGTCAGCGGCAGCGCATCGGCATCGCCCGCGGCCTCGCGCTCCAGCCGGAGATCATCGTCGCCGACGAGCCGGTCTCGGCCCTCGACGTCTCCGTCCAGGCCCAGGTCGTGAACCTCCTGGAGAAGCTCCAGAACGAGTTCAGCCTCTCGTACGTCTTCATCGCCCACGACCTGTCGATCGTGCGGCACATCTCGGACCGGGTCGGCGTCATGTACCTCGGCCGGATCGTCGAGATCGGCACCGACAGCCAGATCTACGAGCACCCCACGCACCCCTACACCCAGGCGCTGCTGTCGGCGGTGCCGGTGCCCGACCCGGACGCGCGGGAGCACCGCGATCGCATCATCCTCAGCGGTGACGTGCCCTCGCCGGCCAACGTCCCCTCCGGGTGCCGCTTCCGCACCCGCTGCTGGAAGGCGCAGGAGCGCTGCACGCTCGAAGTCCCGGAGCTGGCGGTCCCGGCGGTCTTCCGGCTCACCGACTCCCCGGCCAAGCACGACTCGGCGTGCCACTTCGCGGAGGAGAAGCACGTGGTGCCGACGGAGGAGGAGCTGAGGAAGCCGGGTGAGCCGGGTGAGCCTGGGAAGCCGGAGGAGCCTGGGGAGCCGGGCGGGCAGCAGGAGGGCAATTCCGGATGAATCACCGTCAAATTCCTTAACACGCAGGCAACTCGGCCGACCCGGATCCGATATACGAACCCGCCAAGCTCGACAGCGTACGGCCGTGCGGGTGCCGTAGGCCGGCCGGTGCGCGCCATGTCGCCCCGGCCGGCCGACACCGCCCCTCCACTTGCCGCTCGAATATGCGGAACCGCTTGTTTCGACGCGTGGTAGCCGTGAGTATCGGCTCCGTGACAGTGACACGACCGGCACGTCTCACCGGCGCCGCGCTGTGCGGTGCGCTCGCGCTCGTCATCGTCGTCTGGCTCCTGCGGGACCTCGCGGCCTTCGGCTCACTCGCCGATCTCGGCCGGTATTGGGCCGGGGACCACACCTTCCTGCTCCGGAGCAGGTCCGCCACGTCGCTGCTCGACCCCCTCCTGCTCGTCGCCTACGTGGCCACCGCGCTCGCCGCGCTCCGTTCGTCGTCGGCCGGGCCCGCGCTCGCCGCCGCCGGGGCCCTCACGCTCGCGCTGCGGCTGCCCGGCCTGTGGGCCACCGGCGTCGACGCGCTCGTCACGACCCTCCTCACGCTCGTCCTCGCCTCCGGGCTCGTCGTCACCGCCGCCGTGGGCCGCGGCCCCGCCTCCGAGCCAACGGCCCGCCCCCGTACGGGCCCCGCCGTCGCCGCCGGGGTGCTGTGCGCGGTGGCCGCGGTCGCGTGGGTGGCCTGGGAGGTGCACTGGGCGCGGGCCCTGCCGGTCGAGGCGACCGTCGACCGGTTCACCGGCGGCCGCTCGCTCCTCCTGCCCTCGTTAGCGGTCCCGCCGGCCTGGCTGAGCGTGATGCTCGCCGCCCTCTTCCTGGCGGCCGCCGGCAGCGCCTTCGCCCGCGCCCCGCACGCCCGGCCCCTCGGCCTGCTCGCGGGGCTGCTCCTGGCGGGCGGCGGGCTCACCGGGGTCGCCACGGCGTTACGGACCGGGTGGGCCGCCCACCTCGCCGCTCTCGACGACACCGGCCGACTCGCCCTCGCCACCTCCGCGTACGGGCTGCTCGCCGGGGCCGCCGTGCTCGTCCTGCTCTCCGTGCGCGGCGCGCCCCACCCGGCACCCCGGCGCCCGGTGGCGGCCCTGCCACCGGCGCCGCCGCACCCCCGCCCGCCGGGCTGGTGAGGCCTCAGCGGTCCCGGTCCATGCCCAAGGAGCGCTTCAGGAACTCCACCTGAAGCAGCAACAGGTTCTCCGCCACCTGCTCCTGTGGGGTCATGTGGGTCACGCCCGTCAGCGGCAGCACCTCATGGGGGCGGCCCGCCGCGAGCAACGCCGAGGAGAGCCGCAGCGTATGGGCGACCACCACATTGTCGTCGGCCAGGCCGTGGATGATCATCATCGGCCGCGCGGGCTCCTCGGGTGCCACGAGCCCGTCGTCGGTGACGAGCGAGTTCGCCGCGTACACCTCCGGGTTGTCCTCGGGCGTGCCCAGGTACCGCTCGGTGTAGTGGGTGTCGTAGAGCCGGAAGTCCGCCACCGGAGCCCCCACCACCGCCGCGTGGAAGACGTCGGGCCTCCGCAGCGCCCCGAGCGCGGCGAGGTAGCCGCCGTACGACCAGCCCCGGATCGCCACTCGCTCCAGGTCGAGCGGGAAGTCCTTCGCCAGTGCGTGCAGCGCCTCGATCTGGTCGTCCAGGGTCGGCATCAGGTCGTTCTTGATCGCCTTCTCCCAGCCGGGCGACCGGCCCGGCGCACCCCGCCCGTCCGCCACGATTACCGCGAAGCCCTGGTCGGCGAACCACTGCGAGGTCAGGTGCGGGTTGTGCGCGGCGACCACCCGCTGGCCGTGCGGACCGCCGTACGGATCCATCAGTACGGGAAGCGGCCCGTCCCCTTCCGCGTACCCGGAGGGGAGCAGCACGGCGCACGGAATCCGCCGTGCGCCCCCCTCCATGAGCCGCACCCCCGCCGAAAGCACCGGCTTCTCCGCGTACGAGGCGATCACCGCCACCTGCGCGCCGTCCCGCAGCACCCGCGCCACGCTCCCGGGCGCGTCAGGCCGCGCCGAGACCAGCACCGTCACCCCGCCGCCGCGCACCGCCGAGTGGATCCCCACGCCCTCCGAGACCCGCTCCACGCCCCGCTCGTCGACCCGGTACACATGGATCTCCCCGGTCTCCGGCTCCGCCCGCTCCTCGCCCGCCGAGGCCGACAGCAGGACGCCGTCGTCCCCGATGTCCAGGACCGCGCGGACGTGGAGCGCCGCACTTGTCAGCGCCCGGTCCCCGACCGCGAGCACCCGGGCCCCGCCCTCGTCGGCGATCCGCACGAGCCGCCCGTCCGGCGCCCACGCCGGCGCTCCCGGCAGCAGCTCCAGCCACACCGGGTCCTCGTCCGCGTGCACGGTCCGCGTCCCCCCGGTCTCCGGGTCCACCGCCAGGTGCAGCTGCGTCCGCTGGTCACGGGCCTGGACGAGCAGCAGCGGAGCCCCGTCCGCCGACCAGTGCACGCGCGCCAGATACGGGTACCGCTCACGGTCCCACTCGACCTCGGTACGCTCCCCGGCCAGATCCACCACGTACAGCCGCACCTCCGCGTTCGGCGTCCCCGCCGCCGGGTACGGCACCACCTGCGGCTCCCGCTCCGGGTGCGCGGGATCGGCGATCCACCAGCGCCGTACGGACCGGTCATGGGCCCGCGCCACAAGCAGCCGGTCCGAGTCGGGCGACCACCAGAAGCCGCGCGAGCGGCCCATCTCCTCCGCCGCGACGAACTCCGCGAGCCCGTACGTGGTGTGCGCGTCCTCCGGCTCCGCGAGCGCCCGGTCGCCCTCCCCGTCCGCGCCCGTCACCCGCAGCGCGCCGCCCACCACATAGGCCACGTGGCGCCCGTCCGGCGACGGCCTGGGGTCGATCACGGGCCCTGGCGCCCGGAGTTCCCGCGCGGTCCCCGCCCGCAGCTCCGCCGCGAACAGCCGCCCCGAGAGTGCGAAAGCGGCCAACTCCACGGCCGCGTCCACCGCGTACGCCACGATCCCGCCCGAACCCTCACGGCTCCGCTCCCGGCGCGCCCGCTCCTCCGCCGACAACTCCTCGGCCGCGCCCGCGAGCAGGGCCTCCGGGTCCGCCGCGAGCCGCTCCCGCGGCTCGTCCGTCAGGTCGAGGACCCAGAGCGCGTGGGATCGGTCCGTCCCCGACGACGACCGTACGAACACCACGCGTTCACCGTCGGGGGAGACCGTGAACGTGCGCGGAACGCCCAGCGTGAAGCGCTGCGTCCGGGCGTACTGGCGGGGGAACGAGAGCGGATGCGACGGCAGTTGCGTGGAGGTCATGCGACCGAAACTAGCGCTGTGCGCCCCCTCTGTGCCTCCGTACACCATCAATGCGGTGCCACACATAGTTATGATCCGTAGCGCTAGGTGGGTAGGGGTCACCTGACATCTGGCACATGCTCGCCGACCTGACCGTCCGAATATCCGACCGATGAAGTGTGGAGGTGAACCGCCGTGGCACTCTCGATTTCGGCGGTGGTGCTGCTGGCGATCGTCGTCTTCCTGCTGATCCGGAAATCCGGGCTGAAGGCTGGACATGCGGCGGTCTGCGCGCTCCTGGGGTTCTACCTGGCGAGCTCGTCCATCGCCCCGTCCATCAGCACGCTCACCACGAACGTGGCGGGCATGATCGGCGGCCTCAAGTTCTGAGCCGCTTCTGAGCCTCGCGCTCGGGGGTGCCCGGCGGTCCCAGGCCCCGCCTCGTAGGGTGGGGCCATGACGGTTCTCCCAGCCCGTCGTCTGCTCCTGGTGCACGCGCACCCCGACGACGAGTCGATCAACAACGGCGCCACCATGGCCAGGTACGCGGCCGAGGGCGCCCAGGTCACGCTCGTGACCTGCACACTCGGCGAGGAGGGCGAGGTCATCCCGCCCGGGCTCGCCCATCTCGCGCCCGACCGGGAGGACCGGCTCGGGCCCTATCGCGTCGGCGAGCTCGCCGACGCGATGAAGGAGCTGGGCGTCACCGACCACCGCTTCCTCGGCGGCCCCGGCCGGTTCCGCGACTCCGGGATGATGGGCGTCGAGCAGAACCACCGCGCGAACGCCTTCTGGAACACGGACGTCGACACCGCCGCCGCGTATCTGGTCGAGATCGTCCGCGAGACCCGTCCGCAGGTCCTGGTCACCTACGACCCCGACGGCGGCTACGGCCACCCCGACCACATCCAGGCCCACCGCGTCGCCATGCGCGCCGCCGAGCTGGCCGAGGACCCCGCGTACCGCCCGGACCTGGGCCCGGCCCACACGATCGCGAAGATCTACTGGAACCGCGTCCCGCGCCCGCTGGCCGAGGCCGCCTTCGCCCGGCTGCGCGCCGAGGGCGCAGGCTTCCCCGGCGTCGCCGACATCGACGACGTGCCGGGAGTCGTCGACGAGGCTCTGATCAGCGCCGAGATCGAGGGCGAGGGTGCCGGTGAGCCGGTCTGGGCGGCCCGCAAGACCGCCGCGATGCGCGCCCACGCCACCCAAATCGCCGTCGAAGGCCCGTTCTTCGCGCTCTCGAACAATCTGGGGCAGCCCATCCTCACCACGGAGCACTACCAGTTGGTCAGGGGTACGCCGGGCGCGCCGGAGGGCGTGCGCGAGACCGACCTCTTCGCAGGCGTCGACACGGACTCCGAGCGGGACGGGGGCGCGTGAGCATGCGGATCGTCTGGTACGTCGTTCTGGTCGTCCTCGGCGCCCTCGTGGCCGTCGCGGGCTCCTTCGTCCAAAACGCCTGGTTCCCCGGCGGGTTGATCCTCGCCCTCCTCGCCACCACCGCCGTCTTCTACGGCGGGCTGCGGGCCACCGACACCCAGCTCGGCGTCGTGGCCCCCGGGGCGGGCTGGCTCGTCACCATCGTGCTGCTCAGCCTCGGACGCCCGGAAGGCGACGGGGTCTTCGGCGGCGGGGTCGCCGAAATGATCTTCCTGCTCGGCGGCATGGCGATCGCTGTGATCTGCGCCACGATGTCGCGGCTCGTCCGACCGGCCCCGTGAACAGCGTGACTTGAGCGAAGCTTCGGTGAAGGGGTGCCCGGACTTCGGCCGGATTGCCCCGACCTGGGTCCCCGGTCGTAGGGTGCCTGTCCGCCCCGCCCAGTATGGTGGTGCGCGCCGCCGAGCCGCCCGGGTACACGAGCACCAGCA
Organism: Streptomyces sp. NPDC058579; assembly: GCF_042718575.1. NCBI lineage: Bacteria > Bacillati > Actinomycetota > Actinomycetes > Kitasatosporales > Streptomycetaceae > Streptomyces > Streptomyces sp. NPDC058579. The sequence continues at coordinate 51,785 of NZ_JBHXPI010000016.1, read as the reverse complement.
AGAGAGCGGGCGGTGGAGCCAACCGGGAGATCCTGCTTTGAGTCGTGAAACTGGTCGAGACACCGATAGTTCGTCCTCCGGCGCCCAGGGGCGCGGTGGAGCCGCGTACCCGTCGGGTACACCGCCGTACGGATCCCGCCAGTATCCGTCGCTCCATCCCACGCAGGACGGACCCGACGAGACGGCCGGCGCCGCAGCCGCGCCGCCCGCTCCTCCGCAGCCGGAAGAGCCCAAGACCGAGACCACGCTGACGACGCGCATCCGGATCAACATTCCGGGTTCGCGGCCGATCCCGCCCGTGGTCGTCCGTAAGCCGGTCGGCGACAGCGGCTCGGACTCCGCGCCCGCCCCGGCCGCCGAAGCACCGGCCCCCGCGCCGGAGGCCCCTGCCGCCCCGGCGCCGGCTCCCGTGGAGCCGCCCAAGGCCGAGGACAAGCCGACCAGCGACTGGTTCGCCCCGCGCAAGTCGGCCGCCCCCGAGGCGCCTTCCGCCCCGGCCCCCTCGGCCCCGGCCGCTCCGGGCGCGAAGTCGGGCCTTGCGGGCCTGTCCCAGCCCTCCGCGCCCGGCTCCGGCCCCGGCGCGCCGCGTCCGGGCGCTTCCGGTCCGCGCCCCTCGGGCCCGGCCGGTGCGCCTCCCGCGGGCGTACGGCCCCCGGCCACGGGCGGTCCGACGCGCGGCGCCGGTTTCGCCGGTCCCGCGACGGGCGGCATCCCGAAGGTCGGCGGCGCGTCGATCTCGGCCACGCCCGCGTCCGGTACGCCGATGTTCCTCTCGACCCCGCCGCAGGACGAGGCCGCGTACGGCCCCGGCGGCGCCCCCTACGCGCAGGGCGGCCCGCAGGGCCCGGCCGGCCCGCAGGCCCCCACCGGCCCGACCACGGGCCCGGCGACGGGCAACACCACGCTCGGCACCGGCCCTATGGCCGGCGGCCCCATGGGCGGCGGACCTATGGGCAACGGCCCCATGGGTGGCGCGCCCATGTCCGGCCCCCCCGTCGCGGGCAACCCGCTGGCAGGCGTCGGCCCCATGGCCGGCAACCCGCTGGCGGTCGGTGACCCCTTCGGGGGAGCGCCGCGGATGTCCGACGACACGGCCGTCCTGACGCCCCAGAACGCCGGACCGGGGGCCCCCGGCCAGACGCAGCCGCCCGGCGGCTATGTCTCCGGGGACACGCTCAGCAGCGGCATCCCGGTCGTCCCCTCCGGCCCCGACCTGACGCCCCGCGCCCCGGAGCGCGGCTTCTCGACCCCCGAGTACGTCGGCGGCGCCCCGGCCGAGCCGCGCCCCGCGCCCTCGTCCCCGGCCCCCGCCGCCTCCCCGGCCCGCTCCTCCGCCCCGCCGAAGAAGGGCCGTTCCAAGCTGGTCCTCGTCGGCGTCGGCGTCTTCGGCCTGGCCGGTGTCGCCTACGGCGCCGGGCTGCTCCTCAACCACTCCGACGTCCCCAAGGGCACGACCGTCCTCGGTGTCGACATCGGCGGCGGTACGAAGGAGGAGGGGGTCAACAAGCTGGAGGCCGCCCTCGGCAAGCGGGCCCACGCCCCGCTCCAGCTCAGCGTCGGCGGCAAGACCGTCGCGCTCTCCCCGGACAAGGCCGGTCTCTCCCTGGACAGCCAGGAGACCGTCCGCGCGGCGGCGGGCAGCGACTACAACCCGGTCTCCGTGATCGGCTCCCTCTTCGGCGGCGAGCGCGTCGCCCAGCCGAAGCTCCCGGTCGACGAGGAGAAGCTGGCCGTCGCCCTGCGCGACGTGGCCGGCGTCTCCGGCTCGGCCGCCGAGGGGACGATCACGTTCGCCCCCAACAAGGTCACCGCCGTCGAGGGCAAGCCGGGCAAGGGCCTGGACGTCGCCCGTTCGATGCTCTTCGTCAAGGACGCGTTCCGCGCCCAGGTCGAGACGGGCAAGGCCAAGACCGTCGAGCTGCCGGTCGTCACCCGCCAGCCGTCGGTCACCAAGGCGGAGCTGGACCGGGCGATGAAGGAGTTCGCCGAGCCGGCGATGTCCGACTTCGTCCTGATCAAGGCGGGGGCGAAGGAGATCAAGTTCGGTCCCGGGCGCTCGCTCCCGCAGATCCTCTCCATGAAGGCCGTCGACGGCCGTCTGGTGGAGGTCTACGACAAGAAGGCGATCGACCGGCTCCTGGACGGTGTCTTCGACGGCATCATGATCACCAAGGGTGACGGCAAGAAGCACCAGGTCTCCGCCGACGACGTCGCGTTCGTCCTGCGCGACGCGCTGATGGGCAAGACGACGGCCGAGCGGACGAAGACGATCGACCTCAGCGGCCAGGGCTGAGCACCGCACCACAGCGCCCGTCCCACCGGTCCATGACCGGCGGGACGGGCGTTCTGCATGCTTCCCGATACGTCAGTCGCGCCGGTACTGCGCCGGCGAGTTCTTCGTCGCCGGGTCCTCGTACGAGCCCGCCTTCCCGCGGTCCACGTGGAAGGTGGTCAGCGTGGAGACGGGGGACTTCGCGTCGCGGCGGTCGTCGATGACCCGCATGTGGGCGCTGAAGCGCTCCGGGGTGACCTCGTAGACGTCGTAGCCGTAGCGGTTGCCCTCGAAGTACTTCAGGTGCGGGTTGCCCGCGCCCATGACCGGCCCGTTCGTGGCGTTCCAACTCGCCGAGTACGCGCCCGAGGTCACCGAGTGGGCCGTGAACTCCGTACCGATGACGGGCGACGAGACGTCGTCGTAGTCGGGCCGGATGTCGTCGACGAAAGCCGAGTGCCAGTCGCCGGTGATGACGACCAGGTCCTCCATGCCGGTGTTGTGCACATGGCCGAGGACCTCCTTGCGCTCGGTGCGGAAGCCGTCCCACTGGTCGGTGAACATGTACGAGCCGCCCGGCCGGCTCCGCAGCTGGCTGAGCATGATCGAGTTGGCCCAGACGTGCCAGGTGTCGGGAGCGCTGTCGATGTTCTTCTTCAGCCACCCCTTCTGCCCGGCGCCGAGGATGGTCCCGTCGGCGAGGTTCTGCGCGGAGCGGTACGAGCGCAGGTCGAGGACGGTCAGTTCGAGCAGGTTGCCCCAGCGGCGCACGCGGTGGATCTCGGGGTCCGGCAGCGCCGCGTGGGTCCCGGCGCCGCCGTCGCGGTGCGGCATGTTCTCGTACCAGGCCTGGTAGGCAGCCGCCCGGCGCTGCATGAACGGTGCGCCGCCGCCCGTACCGGAGTAGTCGTTGACGAGCTCGTGGTCGTCCCAGGTCAGGAACCACGGGTGGGCCGCGTGCGCCTCGCGCAGGGAGGCGTCGCCCTTGTAGAGCGCGTGCCGGCGGCGGTAGTCGGCGACCGTGAAGATCCCGGGGCCCTCGTGGTCGCGGACGTGGTCGGCGGGGACACCGCCGACCTGGCCGTGCTCGTAGATGTAGTCGCCGAGGTGGACGACGAAGTCGACCTTCTCGCGGGCGATGCCCCGGTGGGCCGCGTAGAAGCCGTCGTGGAACGCCTGGCAGTTGGCGGCGGCGAAGCGGACCGAGCGGACGTCGCCGACGGGCGCGGTCTTCGTACGGCCGATCCGGCTCCGCTTGCCGAGCGCCTTGAAGGCGTACCAGTAGTGGACGCCCGGACGGAGCCCGGAGACCGGTACGTGGACGCTGTGGCCGAGCGTCGCGGAGGCGGGCACGCAGCCGCGCGCGACTACGCGCCGCAGCTGGGGGTCGGCGGCGACGACCCACTCGACCTCGACGATCTCGCTCAGCTTCTGCTCGGCGGCCAGCGGCTCGGGGGCGAGCCGGGTCCACAGCACGACGCTGTGCGGCTGCGGGTCGCCCGAGGCGACGCCGAGCGTGAACGGCGCCGGGTCGTACTCGGCGCCGAGCGCCTCGGCGGCCTCCAGGGCCTGGGCGGGGGAGAGTCCGGCGGAGAGCGGCCAGGCGAGGTTCAGGGCCCCGGCGGCTCCGGCGGCCTTGAGCAGATCGCGGCGGTTGAGCCTGGTCACTTGCGTCCCCCCGTGGCGTGCAGCGTGAGCGATATGGCGTCGGCGTAACCGTCGTTGGACGTCCCGCCGCCGCTGCGGGTGAAGACGAGCAGCACGCGCGCGGTGCGCGCCGTGCGCGGCACGCGCGCGGTCGCGGTGCGCTCCAGGAGCGCGGTACGGGAGAGCCGCTCGCCGGCCGTCACGGGCCCGAGCACGGACAGGGCGACCGGAGTGCCCTGCGCGTTCCGGAACTCGACGGAGAGCCGCGCCCCGTCCTCCTGCGTCGCGTACCCGCCCAGCCACCCGGCGAGCGTGTAGCTCACCCGCCCGGCGTCGATGTGCCGCCACCCCGTGGCACCGTTCCGGGGCAGGGCGATGTCCTGGACGAGCGCGGTACGGGGGCTGTTGCCACCGGAGAAGAACCGCGTCCCCCGCTCGGCGGGACCGGGGTCGCCGGCCCCCGGGTAACCGTTCCCCAGGGTGTACGAGATGAGAGCGGGCGCCCCTTCGGGCACCACCCACCCGGTCACCTTGGTGACGGGATCCGCGGACCCGCCGGGGCCGCTCTCCGCGTCGCCGTTGACTACGAGATTCACTCGAGCCTCCTCGATCAAGCGCTGTTCGTTGTGCAAAGGGCGCGTGTATCGCAGCAGTCGGGAGTGAACTCTTGAAGGCCGATCGGGGAACGGCGACCGGGAGTTGTACAGACAACTCCCGAGTAGCGGGCTCTAGTCGGAGCTATCGGAGCTAGTCGGGGCGGACGGCCACCGCCACGGACGTCACGTACGGCTCGTCCAGCTCACCGGTGGGGAAGTGCCGGGCGAGGTGCTTCCGCTCCGCCGCGAGGAAAGCGGAGGCCTTGGGCTCACCGACCACGATGAAGGCCGAATGAGTGGCCAGCTTCGCGAGGTGGAAGTCGACGGAGACCCGGCGCGACCAGCGCAGCGTACGGGTCCTCCAGCGAAGCCCGGCCGGTGTCTCCACGTTGGAGATGTAGAAGCCGGGCCCCAGCCACTCCTCGATCCTGGCCGCCTGCTCCGCCACCCATGGCACGGACGGGTCCGGGTCGTTCCACCACAACGCGAGAGCGCCCCCGGGGCGCAACGCCCGCAGGGCGGACGGGACGGCCCGCTCGGGGTCGGTCCAGTGCCAGGACTGGGCGTACGAGACGAGGTCGACCGAGCCGTCGGCCAGCGGCAGCCGGTTGCCGTCCCCGCGCACGAGCGGGACCCCCGGCAGCTCGCGCCGGAACTGCGCCGCCATCCCGGCGCCCGGCTCCACGCCCACCACCCGGGCCCCGCGCTCACGCAGCTCCCGGGCGGCGATCCCGGTCCCGGTGCCCACATCGGCCACCCGGGCCCCGGCGAGCCGCTGCCCGCTGAACTCCTCCACGGTCTCGAAGACGGCCGCGGGGTACTGCGGCCGGTGCACGGCGTACGCGACTGCGGCCCGGTCGAAGGCCAGAGCCCGTTCGTGAGCGGGGATGTCGAACGTCATGCCCCGACTCTTCCGCAGGCCGCCACTCCGGAACAGGGCGCGTCCTCGGCCAAGATCGGACCGGCACTCACCACAGGTCCGAGGGATGCCCCCGGAGCGCGGCACGGACGAGGTCGGGTCCGACGGTGGTGGGCTGAGCAGACGCGGGGGAGGGCTGTCGGCAGCCCCCGCAGTGCTCCTCGTCGGCCAAGGGCCGGAACAGGTACGGCTGTACGTGGAGCCCGCTCTCGCACTCGCGGAGCCCGGCGACCCGGGGCGGCGCGGGCGGCGGCGGTACGGGTGGCACCTCCCGGAGGATGTACCGCAGCAGCCCACCGGGCCGGTGGATCGGACTGCCCCGGCCTGGCAGGCAGCGGGCGATGGAGTCCCGTACGGCCTCGGCCAGGTGCCCGGCCTCCAGCCAGCGGGCCGCGAGGCCCGCCAACTCGGGCAGCATGGCGCGCGGTACGCGCAGCCGGGGGTCGAGGGCGGGCAGCGAGTCGACGATCCGCCGAGCCTCGGGGACGGCGGGGTCCTCAGGGTCCTCGGGGACCCCGGGGACTTCAGGCGGCGGAGGGTTGGAGGTGTTCCCTACGGGTGTCAGATCTGGATGACGGCCGACGGCCCGACGGGTCGGCTCACCGGCGGCCGGACGGGTGTCCGTCGGTGGGGCCGGTGAGGTGTTGACCGGTGTGCCGGACCGCAGGGCGGCCGCCTCGCCGGGACTGAGCGGCACGTTGGAGACGAGCTGCCGGGTGGCCCACCGCCCGCCCGTGCCCTGCTCGCGCCACTCGTGGAGGTAGCCGGCGAGCTTCAACTGCCCCTTGGCGCGGTGGAAGCCGACCTTACGGATGCCCGCCCGTTCGGCGGTCTTCGAGAGCGGCTCGTTGACGCCGTCGGGAAGGGAGAGCTGCCAGCAGAGCAGCCGTACCGCATCGGAATTGAGCTCCGGATGGCGCAGGATCTCGTGGGAGATCTGACTGAAGCGACAAGACGGAGAGATAGCATGACGAAGCATTTCGGGTGCGCTCCTCGGCACTCGAAGTGAAGGCCCTCGGCGCTGGCTGCAACCAGCTCGGGGGCCGCTTTTGTGCTCACGGTACAGCAGGATGAGTGACCGTCTGGTCGCTTGCTGTGACGAAGCAGCGTGGGCAACGGCAGGGCGGGTAGCGCAGAATCGGTTCGACCGGTACTTCTCCCCGCCGGGGCGTGTAGGTCCTGACCTCGGACCAGGTCTGCCCACCGTCCCGCGAGACGCGCAGCCGCATCACCACTCGCCGCCGTACCGCTGCTGCTTGGCGCGCAGCCACGCCTGGATCTCCCGCGTCTCGCGGGGCGAGGCGGCACGGAGGTCGTCGGCGCGGATCGTGGCCACGAAGTGCACGAACCGCACACGCCGATGGACTCCGTCCACGCTGATGACCTTGCCCGGGCCGTACACGTCGGTTCCGGTGTGGGCGACGAAGGCGCCGGGACCGTGGGGGGTTTGCATTGCTCGCGAGCCCTTTCGCTCTGTGTGCTGTTCCGGTCACACAGTGGCGTGGATCACGTTACGCTCGACAGGGGTTTGCACGTGACAACGCGACCAGCACGTCGGGGGGTTGGCGATGGCGATCGAGGACAATCCGGAGACCCGTCGAAAATACGGTGAAGAGCTGAAACGCCGAAGGGAAGCGGCGAGCCTCACCCAGGAGCAGCTGAGCGAGGTCGCGATCATCTCGCGCACGCACCTGGCCCACATGGAGGCAGGCCGCCGCCGCCCGAACGCCGAGGACGCCCGCCGCCTGGACCGCGCGCTGAACCCGGGCGACGACTTCTTCGAACGCTTCCTGCCGGCGCTTGACGGCAAGAAGGTGGCGGAGCACTTCGCGGAGGCGCTGGAGTTCGAGGGCCAGGCGACGACGATCCGGGTCTTCGGACCGAAGATCGTGCCGGGCGTCCTGCAGACGCCCGCCTACGCCAGGGAGGTCCTGAACTCGGGCTCGTCACCGAAGAGCGACGAGGAACGTGACCGGCTTTTCGTCACACGGCTGGAGCGGGCCCGGATACTGGAGAACTTCGACTCGCCGGTGGTGTGGGTGATCCTGGACGAGGCCGTGTTGCGTCAGCACATCGGTGGTCCTGCGGTGATGTGCGAGCAGCTCCGGCACATCGTCGAGCTGGGTGAGAGCCGCCGAGTCCGGGTGCACGTACTGCCGTTCACGGTCGGCTACCACGCCTTGATGGAAGGCGTCGTCTCGCTCATGTGGTTCAAGGATCAGCCCCCGATCGCCTACGTCGAAGGGCTCAAGTCCGGTCGGGTTTGGGAGACTCCGTCCGTAGTACGGGAATGCCAGGTGGCCTACGATCAGGCCTTGGGCGACGCGCTGTCCCACCGCGAGTCGCTGGCTCTGATCAGGTCCGTCGCGGAGGAATACGAGCATGCAACACGCACTGACCAGCATCCCTGACGCGTCGGTCCTCCCCGCCTGGCGCAAGTCCTCCTACAGCGGTGGGAGCAGCGGCGAATGCCTGGAAGTCAGCGACGCGTGGCGCAAGTCTTCCTACAGCGGCGGCGAGAGCGGCGACTGCCTCGAAGTCAACGACGCCGCATGCCCCGCCCACGTCCCCGTCCGGGACAGTAAGAACCCCACCGGCCCCGCCCTCCTCTTCCCCGCCGCCGCCTGGTCGGCGTTCGTCGACGGGGTCAAGGGGGCACTGGGGCATCGCTGACACGGCCGGGTTCTGGGACCGGACGTGGGGTGGGGTGTCCCACGGCCGGTACCGGTATCGGTGTCAGAGGCCGCCGGTGTACAGGAGATTGTCCGGGGCCAGCTCGTTAGTGCCCAGGCCCTGGATGACGCCCTTCGTGGTGTTGTCATCGAGCCAGGCGACAAGGTCTTCCGGGGTGGCGGCGGGGGTCGTCTCCAGGTAGAGCGCGGCAACGCCGGCGGTGAAGGCGGCGGAGAACGCGCTGCTGGTCGCCGTGAGAGTGCCGCCGTTGAGCTTGGCGGTCACGATGTCCTTCCCGGGAGCGAAGAAGGTTAGGCATTCTCCGAGCTTGCTGACTTCGGACACGTCGTCGTTGCTGGCGCTGGCACCGACGACGACCACCCGTGCCGCGCTGGCCGGCGAGAAGTCGCAGGCGTCGGCGCTGCCAAGCGCTTTGTGCCCCGCGTCGACGACGGGCAGCAGCCCTGCGGCGCTGACCGCTTCTGCGGCGGCGTTCAGGGCGGCCGACTTCGGCGAGCTGATGGAGATGTCGACGACTGCCGGCTTGACGGCGTTCTTGGCGACCCAGTCGAGGCCGGCGATCACACCGGCGTCCGTCCCCACGTTGTCGCAGCCCGTGACCCTGACGCTGACGAGCTTGGCCTGAGTGGCCACACCGTAGTTCGCGCCGCCCACTGAAGCCGCGATCGCGGTACCGGTGCCCTGGCAGTCCTGGCCGTCGCCGCCGTCCTCCATCGCGTCGAAGCCGCGAACGGCCCGGCCGCCGAACTCACTGTGCGCGAAGTCGATGCCGGAGGAGACGATGTACACGCTGACACCCGTCCCGGTGTGGGTGGTGTTGAACTGACCGTCCAGCGGCAGCGCAGTCTGGTCGATCCGGTCCAGGCCCCAGGTCCCGGCAGCGGCCCGCCGGGCCGATCCACCCGCGGACGGCACTGCGGAGCGCGGTGCGCCGGCAGCCGCGTCCGTCTCCACCGCCTCCACCGCGGCCTGCGCGCGGACCCTGCGCAGCTGCTGCTCGTCGAGTCGGGCGGCGAAGCCGTTCAGAGCGGTGCGGTAGACGAACTGCGGGGTCACGCCCACGGTGCGAAGAACGGTGTCCGGGTCGGTGCCCTTCTTCACGGTCACGATGTAGCGGTCCGCCAGCGCGCCGGCGATGCGGTGCAGGGGCGCCTGGCCCACGGCGCCACGGACGGCGGCTGCCTCCAGCCCGGCCTGCGCCGAAGCGGTAGGCCCCAACACCAGGGGAACGAGTAGAAGGGCGGCGAGGGAAACGTAGCGTACGGGCAAGCGCATGCGGCACTCCGATCAGAGGCGGGGGAAGGGCCGCGCGGGGGACATGACAGCCCGGGAACCACGCGCCCACCAGCTACTTCGGACCCGACACGTCCAGCCTTGAGTAATCCCGGCCGGTTGACCTGGTCGGACTTCGGTTGCACCCACGGACGATGGTGGGCCACCGTCACCGCGCTCCCGACGATCATGGGCAGCCGCGGGCTGGCACCTGCGGTGGGGTGGGGTGGCGATGTGCGTTCGGCGCTGTCACCTTCGCCCAGTGGCGCGTGCAGACCGTCCTTCACCCAGCCCGTCCGCGCCAGTGCCGTCGACCCCACCGGCTCGGTCAACGCGTGGCGCGGAGGACGTCGACCATGCCCCGCTTCTCGTACAACAGCCCCACGTACGTGGTGGCCAGCAGGGGTGCGTAGCCGGGATCGGTGGCCTTGTCGGCCCCGGTCGCCCCGTCAAGGACGATCGGCGCGTTCGTACCGTCGTTGAAGGTCGCGTAGACCACCCCGTGGAACGCGGACTGCAGTTCCATCGGCCTTCGTGTCGAGTCGTCCGACGGCCCGCCCACGCGCCAGAGGCGCTTTCCGGCCCGGTCGTACGCGGAGATCTCCGCGCTCCTGCTCGTGTGGGCGGCGCAGAACGTTGTCTTGAGCTGGTCGTCCACACACTTCACGATCTGGTGCTCCGGCTCGCCGAAGCCCTCGTACTCCAAGTCCTTGCCGGTCGCGCTGTCGACCACCGCCCGGCCCTCCAGGGCCGCCCTCCAGGCCCGGCCCTCCGGGGCCGCCACCCAGACCCGGTCCGGCGCGAAGGCCTTGACCGTCCAGTCCTCGCCGACCTTCATCCCCCTCCAGAGGTCCCGCCCGGTCGCGCCGTCGACGGCTCCCAACGTGAGGGCATCGTCGGCTGCCCCGTGATGCCGGCCGTGGACACGCGCGCCCTGGACCAGCTGCGCCTTGAAGGAGTCCTTGCGCCAGGTCTCCTTGTGGGTGACGAGGTCGATCCCGTACGTCACGGGGTGCCGGTCCTTGCCGTGGGACACGACGACCGCCGTACGGCCGACGACCCCGGCGACGTAGGTGACCAGGTACAGGTTCGGGTCGTCGGCCTTGGGCAGGTCCCACTTCGTGCGCCACGCCTCCTGGCCGCTGTCGGCGTCCATCGCGACCACTTCGACGCCGATGCTCTTGGTGCTGAGACCGAATCCCTTCGTGCTGGTGGGGAAGGCGGCGACCGCGTACCGCTTGCCGTCGACCGTGCCGAGGCCGGGGGCGTGCGGGACCGTCTTGTAGGTGCCGTCGTATTCGGGCAGATGGGTCCAGGAGTGCCCCGCCCTGAGGGTTCCGATCTCCTTGTCGCCCGCGAGGTCCCAGGCGGCGAGCCTCCCGGGGGCGACGTAGTACGCCTTCAGCCCGTCGAGGGCGACGGTCTCCAGTCCGGGTGCGGCGAAGAGGCCGTGACGCTCGAACCGGGTGGGCGGGTCGTACGCGGTGAGCGAGCCGGGCGGGGCCCCGTCCGCAGTGGGAGTGGGGTGCGCGGACGGCTTGTCGCCACCGGCCCCGTCCCCGTCACCACCGCCGCCGCAGGCGGCGAGCAGGGCGAGCAGCACGGCGGCGCTGACGGCACGTAAGGACAAGGACAAGGACAAGGATGTGGTGTGGCGCATCGGACTCCCCCAACTCCGGCCCCAGTAGGTGTAACTGATGCTACTTCCGGGGTTCTACGCGACGCCTGGGCCGGGCTCCTCCAGGAAGCGCAGCAGCACGGCGGCCTCCGCGCGGAGACGCTCGGCGCGGTCGGCGTGGGCGGGGGCGGTCAGTTGGTCGGCGGCTTCCAGGCGCTCGGCGGCCTCGGCGCGGACCATCTCCGCCACGGTGCCCTCGCTCAGCTCCTGCCGTACCGCCTCCGTCGCCCCGGCACCGACCGGCGCGTTCTCCAGGGCCACGCCCTTGAGCGCGGCCTCGTCCAGGGGCACCGCCTCGGCGTTGTCCAGGGCGGAGAGGGTCGTGCGCAGGGCGCTCACCGCGGCCTTGTCGCGGGCGCGCATCGCGTCGGGCAGGGCTTGTTGCATACGGAGACGTAGAGACATGTCGCGACCCTATGGGGGCATCTCGGGCCCCACAACGCGATATGGGGCAGGCTGAGCTGGAACCGTCAGCTCACGCTCCGCTCCTGCGTCTCGATCAGCTCGTCCCAGTGGTCCCGCGTCCATTCGCAGGCCGCGTCCAGCGGGCCCAGCAGGCCGCGGCCCAGGGGAGTCAGGGCGTACTCGACGTGGCGCTGAGGGCCGCCCTCGTACTCCTCCCGTACGACGAAACCGTCCTGCTCCAGCCTGCGCAGCGACGCGGTCAGCGACTTGGCCGTGATGCCGCGCAGCGGGACCTTGAGCTCGGAGAACCGGCGCGGGCCCTCCTCCAGGCAACGCAGGATCAGCGTGGCCCACTTGTCGCCCACGCGGAACGGCACCAGCGGGGACGGGCAGACGGGGTCGAACATCTCGGGGTCCAGCGGGGTGCGCACGGCTGCCGGTGTGGTCGTCATGATCCACACCGTAGGGAGGTATCCGATCGGAAACCAGCCCTCCTCCTACGCTCCGGACCATGGAGACGAAGAACAGCGGCAAGCGCAGGATCATCGTGTTCGGGGCGAGCGGCCGGGTCGGCGCGGCGGCCGTGGCGGAGGCCCGGCTGAGGGGCCACGAGGTGACCGGGGCGGGGCGGGCCGACGGGGACGTCACGGACCCGGCGGTCGTGGCGCGGCTCGCGGACGGGCACGACGCGGCGATCGTCGCCGTGTACGACTCCGGTGCGCACCCCGGGGCGTTCTTCCCCGCCGTCGCCCGCGCCCTCGTGGAGGGGCTGTCGAAGGCCGGGGTGAAGCGGCTCGTGTCGGTCGGGCTCGCGTCCGTCCTGCCCACCGCGTCCGGGGAGTTGCTGATGGACACCCCCGGGTACCCGCAGGAGTGGCGGGAGTTCTACGTCGGCCACGGCGCCGGTACGGACGCCCTGCGGGCGGCATCTGAGCCCGAGGCGCTGGACTGGGTGGTGCTGAGCCCGGCGGGGGACTTCGACCGCGAGGGCGAGCCCACCGGCGGGTACGCGGTCGCCCCGGCGGCCGCCGACAGCCGGATCACCCCGGCTGACTTCGCGCGGGCGCTGCTGGACGAGACCGAGGAGCCGGCCCTCAGCCGGGTGCACGTGGGGGTGGCCTCCGCATGACGGAATCGAGCGCGGTGACCGAGTCGAGCGCAGTGACCGAGACGACCGAGACGACCCACGACAACCCCACCCCCTGGATCGCCGACCACATCCGCCGCTTCGAGGAGACCGGCGGCAACCCCCGCCCCGGCGTGAACGACCTCCTCCTCACCACCCGGGGCCGCAAGTCCGGCCTCCTGCGGCGCACGGCGCTCGCCTACGTCCGCGCCGAGAACGGGGCGTACGTCCTGACCGCCTCCAACGCCGGCTCGGACCGTCACCCCGCCTGGTACCTGAATCTGCTGGCCACCCCGGAGGTCACCCTCCAGGTCGGCACCGCCACCCTCGCCGCGACGGCCCGCCCGGCCACCGCCGCCGATGCGGCCCGGCTGTGGCCGGTGGTCGTGGCGGCGATGCCCTCCTACGCGGAGTACCGCACCCTCACGACCCGGGAGATCCCCCTGGTCCTGGTCACCCCTGCATGATCCACGTCTGCCACGGCGCCGTCACGGTCGCGGCGACACGGTGGGGTGAATGATCACCAACACCCTCGACGACCGCGAAGGGTGACTGCTTGAGTACGGCACGTAACCGACCGCTTGGCCGGTTTCTTGACCTTTCCGTATTTCCAGGAGGGCTACGTGTTCCACCTCAAGACGTCCTTCGCGCGCAGGGTCGCGCTGGGCGCGCTCGCCGCGCTGACACTCGCGGCCGCCGTGCCGGGGGGTGCGGCCGCGGCCGCACCGGAGCCGGTGGAGTGGGTCGCGCTCGGCGACTCGTACACGGCCGGCGTGTTCGTCGGCGAACCCCGCCCGGCGCTCGGCAGCGCCGACCGGGACGGCTGCGACCGCACGGCGGGCGCGTACCCGAACCTCGTCGAGCGCAGGCTCACGACCGAGCCGCCCGGGGGCCGGCTGGTGACGCTGACCGACTTCAGCTGCGGCGGCGCCACCATCGACGAGGTCGGCACGGCCCGGCAGGCGCCCATCAGCCCGGTGCAGCCCCCCGAAGGCGGCTGGCCCTCCGTGGCCGCGCAGATCGAGCGCGCCGGGCTGAGCGAGAGCACCGACGTGGTGACGATCGGCGTCGGCGGCAACAGCCTGCCCTTCGGCAAGATCCTCACGTCGTGCCTGCTCGCCGGCATCGGTCAGCCGGACGAGGCCACCCCCTGCCGAGACTCCTACGAGGCGGGCGGCCCGTTCCTCGACCCCGAGTCGATCTACGACAAGTACGACCGGGTCACCCGGGAGTACGCCGGCATGCTGCGCACCGTGCACGAGAAGGCACCCAACGCCAAGGTCATCACGGTCGGCTACCCCACGATCGTCCCGGAGGACCCGACCACCTGTGACCGCCAGGACACCACCGAGCTGGCGGCCGACGTCACGGGCATCGGCCGGATCTCGGCCACTCACGGGGACATCGGCTGGCTGGGCGAGGTGAACACCCACCTCAACGCGATCATCGAGGCCCTCACGGAGCTGAGCGGCGACACCTACGTCGACACCGCCAGGACCAGCGTCGGCCACGATGCCTGTCAGCCCCGGGCCACGAAGTGGGTGGAGGGCGTCTGCGGCGAGGCCGGCTCGTACTGGCCGGACGAAGTCGCCGTCGGCCCGCTCAATCTGACCTGCTCCGACGGCAACCGGGCCACGCTCGTCCACCCCAACGCCGCCGGCCACGCCAACACCGCCACCCTGGTCGAAGCCGCCGTCCGCGGGGCTCTGACCTGACCTGATCGCGCCGCCCCGCCGCCCCCTGCCCCCAGCGGGCCGGGAGTGGCGGGGCGGTGCCATGCCTAGGTCAGCGCCGCCTCGATCCGGGCGGCGAGGGTGAGGACCGCCTCCGCGCCGAGGGACCAGCCGCCGGTGGTCTGCCGGTGCAGCGTGCGGGCCAGGAGCAGCCCGCCCTCCGGCTGTGGCTCGACGGTCAGGAGCCGGTCCACGGTCCACTGGTGGTTGAAGTCCGGGCCCGCGACGGTGGTGGACACCTGGTCGGCCAGGGTGAGGAGTTCGGGGTCGGAGTTGAGCCGGCGTGCCGTCGCCGGGTCGCCTTCGAAGCCGGTCGGGTTGCCACGCCGGCGTTCGCCCAGGGCGACGGGGCCCGGGAGCGGGGTGGTGAGCGGCACCGCGTACTGGAGCAGGCCCAGGCCGAAGCTGCGCCGGATCGCCCGGCCGGTCAGGACGGAGGCGCGCAGCTCGAAGGGTCTGGGTGCCTGGGCGTCCACGTACACGAAGCAGTGGGTCAGGGCCGGCATCCCGCTGAACCGCTCACGGGGCGGCAGCAGGCTCCCGGCCGGGACGCCTTCGCTGTCGCCCGCGAGGACGTGGGTGGGCGGCGGGCCCGGGAGACCGAGTTCGGTGGTGAGGACGCGGGAGATGTCGGCGGACACGACGGCGGAGTCCCGGCTCCGGCCGGTCCAGGTGGCGATGGCCATGGCGAGTCTCTCCGTACTCAGACCGAGCCTGCGCGGCTGCGGAGTTCCTCCTGGCGGCGCAGTGCCGACTGCCGTTCGCCCTGGAACCGGCCGACGCGGGCCTGGGTGAGCGCGGTCCAGTGGTCGACGGCCTCGCCGGCGTGGAAGAGCGCGTCGGTGAGGCGGCCCTGGGCGGCCAGTTCGTCCCGCTCGCGGTCGGCCTCCTCGGCGTGCCGCAGCAGCGCCTGCGTGGGGTCCTCGGTCGAGGTCTGGTTCGCCTCGGCGCGGGCGACCTGCCGTCGTCGGCGCGCGACGCTCGCGTAGCCGACGAGGGCTACGAGGCCACCCGTGATGGCGCCGGAGACGAGCTTCATCATCAGATCATCATCCATGGCCGCAGTATGGATCGGCGGGGCCTGGTTTTGGAGATTGTTTCTAGAAAAAAGTTCGAGTTTTTCACGCCTGCCTATACTCCCACCATGGCAAAGCAGTCCCGTGGCGAGGCCACTGTCGAAAGACTCCTGGCCGCGGCACTGGAGGTGTTCGCCACGTCAGGGCAGGCCGGGTTCACCGTCAACGCGGTGACGCGGACGAGCGGGGTCAGCCTCGGCAGCCTGTACCACCACTTCGGCAGCTTCGACGGCCTGGCGGCGGCCCTCTACGGCTACTGCCTGCAGCAGACGTACACGGCGGCCCTCGGCGCCGTCGATCGCGCCAGGACCGCCCACACCGGCATCCGGGCCTTCGTGACGACGTACCTGCGCTTCATCCGGGAGAACCCGGCCGTGGCCCGCTACCTGCACGGCTCGGCGTACTCCAGCTACCTCGCCGTCGACGCCGACCGGGCCCGAGGCGTCGAACCGGACCACTTCCCCCGGCTCGCCGACCACCTGAAGCGCTGGGTCGACTCGGGCGAGATCGCCCCGCTGCCCGGCCCGCTCCTGGAGGTCCTGATCATCGGCCCGGTCGCGGTGGCCGCCCACCGCTGGCTCGCCACCCCGGAGGACATCGACCTCAACCAGGCGACCCGGGTCCTGTCGGACCGCATCTGGGCGTCCGTACGGGCCGACTAGGGCACGGACCGACTAGGGGGCTCTCGTCAGTTCAGCAGCGCCCGCGCCGCCTGGGCGCGGTTGCGGATCGAGGCCGCGGCGCTGGGTTCGACCGCGTCCACGACCGAGGCGTACGCCTCCATCTCCGCCGCCCCCGCCTGGAACTCGCCGCGCTGCACCAGCAGCTCCGCGTGCTCGTAGCGCAGCCGGGCCGGGTGGGAGGGGAGGAGCAGGGACAGTTCCACCGCCCACAGCGCCACGCTCGACCGCTCCGGGCGGGGCGCCGCCCAGGCGCGGATGTTGTTGAGGATGCGCAGGACGATGTCCAGCGAGTCCGCCGGGCGGAGCATCGAGGGTTCGAGGGGCTCGCCCGTCGCGCCCGCGACCAGCAACTCCGCGTCGACACCGGTCATCGGCCGGCCGCCCGCGAAGGGGTCCGCGAAGACCTGGGCCGCCGGGTCGCCGAAGCCGATCACGAAGTGGCCCGGCAGGCCGAGGCCGTACACCGGGGCGCCGGCGCGGCGCGCCACCTCCATCCAGACGACGGACAGCAGGATCGGCAGCCCGCGCCGGCGCCGCAGCACCTCGTGCAGCAGCGAGGACTCAAGACGCTGGTAGTCGGCCGGGACGCCCTGGAACTCGTACCGTCCGCCGAGCACTCGCTCCAGCGCGGCCACCCAGTCGGCGGGGTCGTGCATGCCGTACGGCAGCTCACCGGCCAGCCGGTCGAGCTCGATCTCCGCCGCGTCCAGGTCGGCCTCGCGCAGGCCGTCGTCCGCCACCGCCCCGATCAGCAGACAGAGCCGTGCGAGGTCCGGGCGCCGCGCACGGGCCTCCTCCGCGAACTCACGCCGCCAGTCGGTCACGCCGTTCACCTCGCTCATGCCGTCGTGCCTTCATGACCTCACGCCTCTGTGGGGCGGTAGTGGTGGTAGTGGTGATGGACCGCGAAGCCCATCCCCTCGTACAGCGCCCGGGCCCCGTCGTTCTCCTTCTCCACCTGGAGCCAGGCCGCCGACGCGCCCTCGTCGAGGGCCTGCCGGGCGAGCGCCGCC
Source organism: Streptomyces sp. NPDC058579 (assembly GCF_042718575.1). NCBI lineage: Bacteria > Bacillati > Actinomycetota > Actinomycetes > Kitasatosporales > Streptomycetaceae > Streptomyces > Streptomyces sp. NPDC058579. Next base: position 34,671 of record NZ_JBHXPI010000016.1, on the reverse strand, counting down.
ATCACGGCCGTGGCCAGGCCCTGACGCCGCTGCTCGGGGTCGACCTCCACCGCCATGAACCCGGCCCAGCGGCCGTCGACCACACACCGTCCGATCGCCGCCGGTATGTCTCCCGTGCCCGGTACGGACGCGAACCACACACTCGGGCCGCCGGCCAGGACGCTCAGCACATGGGGCCCGACCACACCGGACCGGTTGTAGCGGCGCAGCCACGCCTCGTCCACGCTCCGCGCGAGCCGGACCCGCGAGACGTCCGCGTCCAGGTCACCGACCGGGGCGAGGCCCCCGATCCGTACCTCCGCAGTGACCTCCGACCGCCAGCCGTGCCGCTCGAGATCGGCGCAGAGGAGTTCCTGCGTACCCTCGGCGCCCGTCGCCGTCTGGATGTACGGAGGGAGGTCCCGCTTCTCGTACCAGTCGCGCACGCGCGCGAGGGCGGCGTCCATCGGAAGGCCGGGGTCACCGAGCGGCAGCACCGAGTTCGCCCGCCGCGTGAAGCCGCCCGAGGCCCGCAGCGTCCACTCGCCGAGCGCCTCGCTCTCCACCGGCGGCCAGCCGCGCGCCATCGCCCGCGCCAGCTCCTCGAAGGAGGTGGCGGGACCGCGCCTGCGGGCGGGGGCGGAGGGGACGACCTTGCCCGCGACCAGGGCGGAATCCAGGATTCGGACGGCTTCACCGGTCTTGCGTGTGATCAAGACCACACCATGATCCCAGGATGTGAGAACTCCGACCGCGTCGGTGAATTTCCCCCCGGGGTCACCCGCCTCCGTCACGTACCGAACTGAGACACGTTTTCCCACGTCAGCGTGGGTAATACGCACCTCAAGGCGCCCTCCAGCGGTGAATTCCACAGGTTCTCCGCCCCTCCTGTTCGGATCGTCCCCAAGAACGGAGATACTAGGGGCGGGCATCGACGACGCCGCGCTCCCGCGCAGACCAGCCCTACCGAGGAGGAACGACAGCGTGACCTACGTCATCGCGCAGCCTTGTGTCGACGTCAAGGACAAGGCATGCATCGAGGAGTGCCCCGTCGACTGCATCTACGAGGGCTCCCGGTCCTTGTACATCCACCCGGACGAATGCGTCGACTGTGGTGCTTGTGAGCCGGTGTGCCCGGTCGAGGCCATCTTCTACGAGGACGACACCCCCGAGGAGTGGAAGGACTACTACAAGGCGAACGTCGAGTTCTTCGACGAGCTCGGTTCGCCCGGTGGTGCCTCCAAGCTCGGCCTGATCGAGCGCGACCACCCCTTCATCGCCGCCCTGCCGCCGCAGAACGGCTGATCGAACCGTCCTCGGTCCCGTACAGCCACGCCCGCCGGCGCGCTGTACGGGACCGACGCGTTTGACGACGCGATTTCCGTACGATTTCCGTACGTACGAGTACGAGGAAGTGAGCCAACTCGTGAGCGCAGTCCCGGGCGCCGTCTCTTCGCGCCTCCCCGCCTTCCCCTGGGACAAGCTGGAGCCGTACAAGAAGACGGCGGTCGCCCACCCGGACGGCATCGTGGACCTGTCCGTGGGCACCCCGGTCGACCCCGTCCCCGCGCTGATCCAGCGGGCCCTCGTGGCGGCGGCGGACTCGCCCGGCTATCCCACGGTGTGGGGCACCACCGAGCTGCGGGACGCGCTCACCGGCTGGTGCGAGCGGCGCCTCGGCGCGGTCGGGTTCACCCACCACAACGTGCTGCCGGTCGTCGGCTCCAAGGAGCTGGTCGCCTGGCTGCCGACGCAGCTCGGCCTCGGCGCGGGTGACCAGGTCGCGTACCCGCGCCTCGCCTACCCGACGTACGAGGTCGGCGCCCGGCTCTGCGGCGCGGAGCCCGTCGTCTACGACGACCCAACCACCGACCTGGACCCGGCGCGGATCAAGCTCCTGTGGCTCAACTCGCCCTCCAACCCCACCGGCAAGGTCCTCGGCAAGGACGAGCTGACCCGGATCGTGGCCTGGGCGCGCGAGCACGGCATCCTCGTCTTCGCCGACGAGTGCTACCTGGAGCTGGGCTGGGAGGCCGACCCGGTCTCGGTCCTGCACCCGGACGTCTGCGGCGGTACGTACGAGGGCATCGTCGCCGTCCACTCGCTCTCCAAGCGCTCGAACCTGGCGGGCTACCGCGCCGCGTTCATCGCGGGCGACGCGGCCGTCCTCGGCGAGCTGCTCCAGATCCGCAAGCACGGCGGCATGATGACGGCCGCGCCCGTGCAGGCGGCGACGGTCGCCGCGCTCGGCGACGACGCGCACGTCGCGGAGCAGCGCGAGCGGTACGCGGCGCGGCGCGCGGCGCTGCGGACGGCGCTCGAGGCGCACGGCTTCCGCATCGAGCACAGCGAGGCGAGCCTCTACCTGTGGGCGACCCGCGACGAGCCGTGCTGGGAGACGGTGGCGTACCTGGCCGACAAGGGCATCCTGGTCGCGCCCGGCGACTTCTACGGGACGGCGGGGGAGCGGTTCGTCCGGGTGGCCTTCACGGCGACAGACGAGCGGGTCGAGGCGGCGGTCAAGCGGCTGGCGTCCTGAGGCACGACGGGTCGAAGTACGACGTTCTGAAGCACGACGTCCTGAAGCACGACGGGAAGGGCCCGGGGAGCACAAGCTCCCCGGGCCCTTCCCGTACGTCTGGGGTTCAGCCGCCGATCGGCAGGCCGCCCAGGGAGGGGACGCCGCCGCCGAGGCCGCCGGCGGACGGGGCGGTCTCGCCGACGACCTGGCCCGCGTTGCCCGCGGTCTCGCCCGCGATCTGCTGCGCGGCCGGGGTGGCGGTCTTGGTGGCCGCGCCCACGGTATTGCCGGCGGCCGGGACGGCCTTGCCGACGGCCTTGCTGCCGGTCTCGCCGACGACACCGGTGGCGGTCTGCGAGGCACCGTCGAGCGTGCTGCCGGCCCCGGCGGCGTCGAGCGAGCTGATGCCGGAGAGGGCGCCCGTGGGGGCGATGTTGTGGTCCAGGGCGCTCGCGGAGCCGGCCGCACCGACCACGGGGGCTGCTCCGGCCGCGACGATGAGGGCGGCGCGGGCGATCCGACGGGTCAGGGGGAGGGACATGGTGCTCCTTCGACGGGAGAGGACGTTCTGACGCCGTGCTCAACCGAGGCGGGGGAGGGGGAGGTTGCGGCGTTCGAAGGTAAAGCCCGTGTGATGGATCGCATTATCGGGTGGGGAGGAAAGCGGACGAACGCCCAGAAGATCCAAGCCCTGCGGAACCGTCACTCCCCTTACGGGACAAGGGGTGTGATGCCTCGGGCGGCCGGGGCCCCAAGTGCGAGCGGCGAATACCTGATCGGGTGACACCCCGCACGCGTGCCCGACGGCGATGGGACCCGTTCTGGGCCGCCCGAGCCGCGCTGCGCCGCGCCGGCTTCGCGTGGGCTACGGCTCCAGGCGGATGCGGACCTCTTCCGCGGCCGTTCCGTCCGGGGTCCTCGACTTGGTCCACTTGCCCGAGGCGTCGCTCGCGCGCCAGACCATGCCGCCGTACGAGACCTCCGCGATCCGGAGGTCGTCCGCGCGGGCCACCGCCCAGTGGGCCAGCTCCCAGCCGCGCTGGGCGCCCGTGCCCGCGGTCGCGAGGACCGGGACGGAGAGCACGGCGGTGCCGGGCTTCGCGTCCGTGCCGCCTCCGCCGCCACCGGCGTTCCGGCCGGCGCCGCCCGCGCCCGTGCTGCCGGCCGCCGTCGTCTTCGGGGCGGCCTTCTTGCCGAAGGCGCGTACCAGTTCCGTCCGTACCTGCGCCGGATCGCCCGGCCGCCTGGCCTCCGGCGGGCTCGTCGTACAGGTCAGGGCGGCCGCCGAGCGGCCGGTCAGCGCGGCCGCGAGCAGCGCAGCGTCCGGCTCGTGCTTCGCGTACGCCTGCGGGAAACCGCTCTTCTGGACCTTCTGCGCCGCCACCGTCAGGGGCAGCCGCGAGTACCCCGGGACCTTCGCGAGCCCGTCGTAGAACTTCCCCGAGGAGTACACCGGGTCCATGATCTGGTCCGGCGTCCCCCAGCCCATCGACGGCCGCTGCTGGAACAGGCCGAGGGAGTCCCGGTCGCCGTGCTCGATGTTCCGCAGCGCGGACTCCTGGATGGCCGTCGCCAGGGCGATCGTGACCGCCCGCTCCGGCATCCGCCGCGTCGTGCCCACCGCCGAGATGGTCGCCGCGTTCGCCGCCTGGTCCGGAGTGAACTCGTATGTGTTCTCGCCACTGCCCACCGTGCACATGGGCGCACCCTTGGAGCCGGTCACATGGTGCGCGCCCACATAGCCGATCAGGCCGCACAGCACGACGAAGCCCGCCGTGTACCTGCCGAGACGGCCGGTGCGGGCGGGTCGGGCGGTGCGGGGTGTACGGCTGCGCTTGGACACGGAGCCCACCGTACTGGAGGCCGGGTTAGGGTCGGCACATGGCTGACAACGCTCCCCTCGACCTCACGCTGGACGGCCCCGCGCTCACCGCCGCGCTCGTCGACTTCCCCTCGGTCAGCGGAACCGAGAAGCCGCTCGCCGACGCGATCGAGCTGGCCCTGAGGACGCTCCCGCACCTCACCGTCGACCGCTTCGGCAACAACGTCGTCGCCCGCACGAACCTCGGGCACGAGCAGCGGGTGATCCTCGCCGGTCACATCGACACCGTGCCGATCGCCGACAACGTGCCCTCGCGGCTCGACGAGAACGGCATCCTGTGGGGCTGCGGCACCTCCGACATGAAGTCGGGCGTCGCCGTCCAGCTCAAGATCGCCGCCACCGTCCCCGCGCCCAACCGCGACCTCACCTTCGTCTTCTACGACCAGGAGGAGGTCGCCGCCCACCTCAACGGCCTGGGGAAGGTCGCCGAGGCCCACCCGGACTGGCTGGAGGGCGACTTCGCGGTCCTCCTCGAAGGCTCCAACGCCGAGGTCGAGGGCGGCTGCCAGGGCACCCTGCGCGTCCTCCTGCGCACGGAGGGCGAGCGCGCCCACTCCGCGCGCTCCTGGATGGGCTCCAACGCCATCCACACCGCGGCCCCGATCCTCGCCCGCCTCGCCGCCTACGAGCCGCGCAAGCCGGTCATCGACGGCCTGGAGTACCACGAGGGCCTCAACGCCGTACGGATCGAGGGCGGCGTCGCCAACAACGTCATCCCCGACGCCTGCACGGTCACCGTCAACTACCGCTACGCCCCCGACCTCACCCCCGCCGAGGCCGAGGCGCACGTGCGCGAGGTCTTCGCCGACTGCGGAGTCACCGAGTTCGTCGTCGACGACCACAGCGGAGGCGCCCTGCCCGGCCTCTCCCACCCGGCGGCCGAGGCGTTCATGAAGGCGGTCGGCGGCACGGCCCACCCCAAGTTCGGCTGGACCGACGTGGCCCGCTTCAGCGCCCTCGGCGTCCCCGCGGTCAACTACGGCCCCGGCGACCCGATCTACGCGCACAAGGTGGACGAGCACGTCGTGGTGGAACGGATCGTTCACTGCGAGGCACGGCTCCGCGACTGGCTCACTGCCTGACAGCCGTAATTCGGCTTTTTGCCACCTCTGTGGACCTACCCTGACCGAATCAGAAGATCAGTGGATCGGTGGAGGGAGCAGGCCATGGGAATCCCCGAGGGAGCGTCGAAGCCGGAGGAGCAGCGGCTGGGACCGGTGTTGAGGCGCCGGGACCAGGTCCAGCCGGGCACCACGGATCAGCGTCTGCTGGACACCGAGGGCGACTCGGAGTGGGTGCACACCGACCCGTGGCGGGTCATGCGCATCCAGTCCGAGTTCGTCGAGGGCTTCGGCGCCCTCGCCGAACTGCCGAGCGCGATCAGCGTCTTCGGCTCGGCCCGTACGAAGCCGGACTCGCCGGAGTACGAAGCGGGCGTGCGGCTCGGCCGCGCGCTGGTCGACGCCGGCTTCGCGGTCATCACGGGCGGCGGCCCGGGCGCCATGGAGGCGGCGAACAAGGGGGCGCGGGAGGCCAAGGGCATCTCGGTCGGCCTCGGCATCGAGCTCCCCTTCGAGCAGGGGCTCAACCCGCACGTCGACATCGGCGTGAACTTCCGCTACTTCTTCGTCCGCAAGACGATGTTCGTGAAGTACGCCCAGGGCTTCGTCGTCCTCCCTGGCGGCCTCGGCACCCTGGACGAGCTCTTCGAGGCGCTCACCCTGGTCCAGACCCGCAAGGTGACCAAGTTCCCGATCGTCCTCTTCGGTACGGAGTACTGGAAGGGCCTCGTCGACTGGCTCCGCGACTCGGTCGTCGCGGGCGGCAAGGCCTCGGAGCGGGACCTCCTCCTCTTCCACGTGACGGACGACGTGGACGAGGCGGTCGCCCTGGTGACGAAGGAGACGGGGAGGTAGCAACCTCCAGCCCCGCCGGCGCTTGAGGCGCGGTTCGGGAAGGGGCGGGGAAAGCACCCGCCCCTTCCTCGTTACGCCAGCCCGCGCCGCGCCACAGCGGGCTCACGATGCCCAGCGATCGTGGCCACCATGTCGAGAACCTGCCTGGTCTCCGCCACCTCATGCACCCGATACACCTGCGCCCCCAGCCACGCCGAAACCGCCGTCGTAGCCAACGTCCCCAACACCCGCTCCTTGACCGGCCGGTCCAGCGTCTCGCCCACGAAGTCCTTGTTGGACAGGGACACGAGCACGGGCCAGCCCGTCTCCGTCATCTCCCCGAGCCGCCGGGTCGCCTCCAGGCTGTGGCGGGTGTTCTTCCCGAAGTCGTGGCCCGGGTCGATCATGATCCCGTCGCGCCGCACGCCCAGCTCGACGGCCCGCTCGGCCAGGCCCACGGTGACCCGCAGGATGTCGGCCATGACGTCCTCGTACGCGATCCGGTGCGGCCGGGTCCTCGGCTCGGCGCCGCCCGCGTGGGTGCAGACGAGACCGGCGCCGTAGCGGGCGGCGACCTCGGCGAGCCGGGGGTCGACCCCGCCCCACGCGTCGTTGAGGACGTCCGCGCCGGCCTCGCAGACCGCCTCGCCGACGTCCGCGCGCCAGGTGTCGACGCTGATGACGACGTCCGGGTGCCGGCGCCGTACCTCCGCGACGAAACCGACCGTGCGGCGCGCCTCCTCCTCCGCCGTGACCTCCTCGCCGGGGCCCGCCTTGACCCCGCCGATGTCGATGATGGCGGCGCCCTCGGCGACCGCCTGCTCGACTCGGGCGAGCGCGGGCTCGTCGCGGAAGGTGGCGCCCTGGTCGTAGAAGGAATCCGGGGTCCGGTTCACGATCGCCATGATCACCGGCTCGTGCGGCCCGAATTCACGCCGTCCCAAGCGCAGCATCCCTTTTGTCCTCCCTCGCGTCCGTTCGCCTGCGACCCTAACTGTCAGTGGCGCATGGCACGATCGGCACGGGACGATTTCCACTCCGGGGAGAGGCGCGCTGGTGTTCTGGTTTTTGCTGATCGCGATGGTCGTGGTCGTCGCCGCTGTCACCCTCGCGGTGATCGGCGGGGGCGACAGCGAGGTGCTGCCCGAGGTGGCGCCCGAGCAGTTGGTGGACCCGCTGCCGCGGACCCGCCCGGTGGACCGCGAGGACATCGAGGCGCTCCGGCTGCCGGTGACGGCGCGGGGCTACCGCATGGCGGACGTGGACGACGTCCTCGGGCGCCTGGGAGCCGAGCTCGCGGAGAGGGACGCCCGGATCGCGGACCTGGAAGCGGCGCTCGCGGGCGGGCACGGGGGCCCGGGCCCGTCGTCCGGCCCGTCGCTCCGCAAGGACGAGGGGCCGCAGCGATGACCGGCGAGGCCGTCCCGGGTCCGGACGGGCGGCTGCGCTGCCCCTGGGGCCTGTCGACCGAGGACTACGTGGCGTACCACGACGAGGAGTGGGGCCGCCCGGTCCACGGGGACGACGCGCTGTTCGAGCGGCTCTGCCTGGAGGCCTTCCAGTCCGGCCTGTCGTGGATCACGATCCTGCGCCGCCGCGAGGGCTTCCGCCGGGCCTTCGCCGACTTCGAGATCGCCTCGGTCGCCCGCTTCGGCGAGAAGGACCGGGAGCGGCTCCTCGCGGACGAGGGCATCATCCGCAACCGCGCGAAGATCGACGCGACCATGGCCAACGCCAAGGTGCTCACGGACTGGGCCCCGGGCGAGTTGGACGCCCTGATCTGGTCCCACGCCCCGGACCCGAAGACCCGCCCGGCCCCCCTGACGACCGCCGAGGTCCCGGCCGTGACGGACGAGTCGACGGCCCTCTCCAAGGCCCTCAAGAAGCGCGGCCTCCGCTTCATCGGCCCGACGACCGCCTACGCCCTGATGCAGGCCTGCGGCCTGGTCGACGACCACCTCAAGGACTGCGTGGCCCGGGGCGCCCGCTAGGGACGCCCCGGACCGGCCGACGGTCAGAAGACTCTGCCGGCGGTCAGAAGACTCAGAAGACGCGGACGCCTTCCGCGGAGTCGTAGGAGGTCAGGTGCGTCGGGGCGCCGATGCTGCCCCGGCCGTTGCCTGCGTCGACGTACAGCTCGCGGAAGTTGATCGTCCGCATGATGTCGGACAGACCGTCCCCGGTCACGTCCCCGACGCTCATGACCTCCTCGGTGGAGGCCCAGGCGTACGGCAGCTTCGTACGGGCGCCGAAGGTGCCCTTCCCGTTGCCCGGGTAGAGCCACAGCGCGCGCGAGCCGTCACGGGCGACGAGGTCGGCCTTGCCGTCCCCGTTCATGTCGCCCGGGCCCACCAGCCGGTTCATGACGTTCCAGCCGGCCCCGACCTTCTTGCGGGCACCGAACCAGCCCTTGCCGTTGCCCGGGTACGTCCAGAGCACACCGGCCGTGTCCCGGGCGACCAGGTCGCGCCGACCGTCGCCGGTGATGTCGCCGACCGCGGCGATCTCCCGCATGGTGTTCCAGCCCGCGCCGATCTTGCCGCGGGCCTTGAACGCGCCCGCGCCGTTCCCGGGGTAGATCCAGAGCACGCCGGCCTTGTCGCGGGCGAAGAGGTCCTCGTTCCCGTCACCGTTGTAGTCGCCGTGCCGGACGAGCTGGGTCATCGTGTTCCAGCCGGCGCCGATCAGCCGCCCCTTCGGCATGCCGGTGCTGCCCTTGGGGACGTAGCCGGGCAGGAACCACAACCGGCCGTCCTCCGCGCGGTGGAGCAGGTCGGGGACCCAGTTGTTGTCCAGGTCGCCGAAGGCCGTCACGGGCGTGGGCTCCGGGCGGGCGCTGGGCGCCAGCCAGTCCATCCACCCGACGCCGTAGGAGAGCTCCCAGTCGGTCCTGGCCACCCGGATCGAGCTGATCGTGTTGTCGAAGGCTCCGCCGAACGAGCCGCCGCCGAAGCTGATCGCGCCGTTGTGCGGACTGATGTGCAGCGAGTCGTTGCCGGTGTAGTTCGGGCCCGTGTGGGCGCTCGCGTACAGCGAGGAGTTGTTGACCAGCGACGAGGTCTTGTCGTTCCAGGTGCCCAGGGTGGCCTGGCTGGACGAGATGATCTTCATCTCGCCCTTGAAGTCCGGGTACTGGAAGAGGCAGAGCTTGCCCGCAGGGCAGCGGGACGAGTCGGCCGAGGCGTTCGGCGCCGCGACGACGAGGGTGGCCAGCGAGGCCACGGTGGCCAGGGCCGCGACGAGGGCGCGCCGGGGCCGAGAGGTTCCGACCATGGATCGGACTCCCTTCGATGGAGGAGTGAGGGTCAGAAGACGAAGTGGGAGGAGCGGAGCTGGGCGTACGTCTTCGGGGCCGCGAGGCTGCCGTCCGCCTTGCTGGGGTAGACCCGGAGGAACATCGAGTTGTTCCGGTCCCAGGCGTCGGTGCCCGGGCCGTGCGCGACCAGATCGGGGCGGCCGTCGCCCGTGAGGTCGCCCAAGCCGGCGAGTTCGCGCACCCCGTTCCAGCCGCCGGTGCCGATGAGCTTGCGGGCGCCGAAGGCGCCACGGCCGTTGCCCGGGTAGAGCCAGAGCTTGCCGGCCGTGTCCCGGGCCACGAGGTCGGCTCGCCCGTCGGAGTTCATGTCACCGGCGCCGACGAGCTCGTTCATGACCTTCCAGCCGGCCCCGACCTTCTGCCGAGCGCCGAACCAGCCCTTGCCGTTGCCGGGGTACGTCCACAGGACACCGGCGGTGTCGGCCGCGAGCAGGTCGGCCTTGCCGTCCCCGGTCAGGTCGCCCGCGGCGGCGATGTCCGCCATGCTGTTCCAGCCCGCGCCGATCTTGAGGCGGGACTTGAACAGGCCCTTGCCGGTGCCCGGGTAGAACCACAGGACGCCGGCCGTGTCGCGCGCGAGGACGTCCTCGGTGCCGTCGCCGTTGTGGTCACCGTGCCGGGTCAGCTTGGTCATGGTGTTCCAGCCGCCGCCGATGCGCTGCGTGAGGCCCGTGCCCTCCCACGTGTGGGTGGTCCACAGAGCGCCGAGCGCGTCACGGGTGAGCAGGTCGCCGTAGCCGTCGTTGTTGACGTCGCCGAACGCGCCGAGCGCCGACGACGAGGTGGGCCGGAGCTTCGGAGGACCGTCGTTGTACCAGCCGGGGTGCCGGCTCTCCGACCCGCAGAAGTCGTCCGCCTCCGGCCCGACGTCGATCGAGCTGGCGGCGCGGTCGAGCTGGGGATACGCGCTCTCGTCGAAGGACTCCGACATGTAGAAGTGCACGGACCCTTCGGGGGCGAAACCGGCCTCCGGATAGAAGCAGACCGCGTCCGAGCTGTAGTTCACGAAGGAGCGGACGCGGTTGTCCCAGGCGCCGAGGGAGTACATCGGCTTGGTCACGACGAGCATGTCGCCCTGGTAGAGCGGCTTGCTGAAGACGCAGACCTTGCCGTTCGGACACCGCTCCCAGCCTTCGGCCGCCTGCGCCGGGACCGTGAGGGCCGTCGCCGACAGGCCGAGCGCCAGGGCAGCGGTGAGAGCGCCGCGAACGGATCGCGACGCGGTAAGAGGACGCACGGAACCCCCCAGGTGTGTGCGTGAAGAAGATGTGCAGCACTCGAGATGAACGAGTGGTGTGCGGATCATATAGACGCGCACACCGCTCGCTCGACCGGGTTCCCGTGGGGGCTCTGGTGGGGGTTCCGGCCGGAGCTTCCGATGGGGTTCCGGTGGGGGGTTCCGGTCAGGGTCAGCGGCCGACGTACTTCGGCTTCTCCTTCGCCAGGAAGGCCTGGACCGCGATCGTGTGGTCCTCCGAGGCGCCCGCCGCCGACTGGAGTTCGTCCTCCTTCTCCAGGGCCTCCGTGAGGGAGTGGTCCGCGCCGTACGCCAGGGACGCCTTCAGAGCCGCGTACGCCACCGTCGGGCCCTCGGCCAGGGTGCGGGCGAGCTTCAGGGCCTCCTCGGCGAGGTCGGCGGCCGGGACCAGCTTGTTCGCGATGCCCAGCTCGTACGCCTCCTGCGCGGTGATCGAGCGCGGGAAGAGCAGCAGGTCGGAGGCGCGGCTCGCGCCGATGAGGCGGGGGAGCGTCCAGGACATGCCGGAGTCGGCGGTGAGCGCCACGCCCGCGAAGGAGGTGTTGAAGGAGGCGGTATCGGCCACCACCCGGTAGTCCGCCGCGAGGGCGAAGCCGAAGCCGGCCCCGGCCGCGACACCGTTCACGCCCGCCACCACCGGCTTCTTCATGCCGGTCAGCGCCCTGACGATGGGGTTGTAGTGGTCCCTGACCGTGTTCATCGTCGCCTGCGAACCGGTCTCCTTGTCCTGGAGCAGCAGGCCCACGTGCTCCTTCAGGTCCTGGCCCACACAGAACGCCCGGTCGCCCGCCGCCGTCAGCAGGACCGCCCGTACGGCCGTGTCCGCGCCCGCCGCCTCGACGGCGTCCCGCAGGGCGAGTTTCGCCTCGACGTTCATCGCGTTCATGGCCTCGGGCCGGTTGAGCGTGATCGTGGCGAGTCCGTCGGTCACTTCGTACAGCACGGTGTCGGCCATCGCGGCTTCCCTTCGCGTCTTCGCGGTCCCTGACTGGCCCAGCATGGCGGAGATCACCCCCCTCGCACATGTGACCTGCGTCAAAGTCCTGCGGGGTGGTGGCGGGGCGACGGCGGCGAAGTATCGCAGGCCGATCGCCGAAATGGACGGTTTTGAGGAAGCGCGTTGCGCAAGCGATGCAGTCCGATGTTGGTCATCGGGTCCTCCGATGCGGGATAATGACCTGGAAGCAATGTGTTCGATGCCGGTGACGTGTGCTCCCGATCAGGGGCCGTCGGCTGACGAAGAGCTGGTTTCAGGAAGGGGAACGAGCATGGCGGCCATGAAGCCGCGGACGGGCGACGGCCCGCTCGAGGTGACCAAGGAGGGGCGGGGCATCGTCATGCGCGTTCCGCTCGAAGGCGGCGGTCGGCTTGTCGTCGAGCTGACGCCGGACGAGGCCGAAGCCCTCGGCGACGCCCTGAAGCAGGTAGTCGGCTGACGCGACAAGCCAGGATTGTCCGCCCCTGCCCCGGCACGGTACCCACCGCGCCGGGGCAGGGGTGTTTCCGGGGTCGGTACGGTGCTCACACGTACGGGGGTCCTGCGGGGGCGTCAGCTGTACGGACCGTACGGTCCTGAGGGGCGTACGTACGTTGTGAGGGGCGTCAGCCCCGGCGTACCGCGCACAGCAGGCCGTCGCCGACCGGCAGCAGTGAGGGCAGCAGCTCCTGGCTCTCCCGGACCGCCCGCAGCAGCTCCCGTATCCGCAGCACCTCGGGCGGCTGGGCCGCCGAGTCGACCGTACGGCCGTCCGCGAAGACGCCCTCGAAGCAGACCAGACCCCCCGGTCGCAGCAGGCGCAACGATTCAGCGAGATAGTCCAGGCACTCCAACCGGTCGCCGTCGCAGAACACGAGGTCGTATCCGCCGTCCGCGAGCCGGGGCAGGACGTCCAGGGCGCGGCCCGGGATGAACCGCGCCCGGTTCCCCGTGAAGCCCGCCGCCCGGAACGCCGTCTTGGCGAACTGCTGGCGCTCCGGCTCCGTGTCCACGGTCGTCAGGACCCCGTCCGGCCGCATCCCCTGCAGCAGATAGATCCCGGACACGCCCGTGCCCGTACCGATTTCGGCCACCGCTTTCGCGTCCGTCGACGCGGCCAGCAGACGCAGAGCGGCGCCGGTGCCCGGCGACACCGAGGGCAGCGCTGCCTCCCGGGCCCGGTCACGGGCCCAGCGCAGCGCTTCGTCCTCGGCGACAAAGGCGTCGGCGAACGCCCAGCTCGTCGGCCGGTTGGCGGTAATGGCCCTCTCCTGTCCCCGTAGTTGGCGCAACGGTGACTGTATCCGCTGGACCCGGGAACCCGCAGATGGGACCGCGCGTTCACAGGGGGAAGAACGCGCACGAGGGGCAGTCGGGAGAAGCGGATGACCCGGTCCCCAAATTCGCGTAAAGATTCTTATCCGGAGCTAACGGGCGAGGTGGCTATGGTAGGGGCTCCACTGGACACCACCAGAGCCGATAGGGGAGGTGCGGCTGCGCCTGTGGACCGGGGAGGAGTGCTTCGGCGTCTTCTCAGGTCGGCGGGTGAGCCGAAATCCGTGACAAACACCGCTGACCGAATCCACACCGCCGACTCCGCTCCCACCACCGCGACCTTCGCATCGGATGCGGAATCGCAGGCGTGGACTCCGCCCACCTGGGAGGAGATCGTCAGCACGCACAGTGGCCGGGTCTACCGCCTGGCCTACCGGCTGACCGGCAACCAGCACGACGCCGAGGACCTCACGCAGGAGGTCTTCGTCCGCGTCTTCCGCTCGCTGTCGACGTACACGCCGGGCACCTTCGAGGGCTGGCTGCACCGCATCACCACCAACCTCTTCCTCGACATGGTCCGCCGCAAGCAGCGGATCCGTTTCGACGCGCTCGGCGACGACGCGGCCGAGCGGCTGCCCAGCCGCGAGCCCTCCCCGCAGCAGGCGTTCAACGACACGCACTTCGACGCGGACGTGCAGCAGGCCCTGGACACCCTGGCGCCCGAGTTCCGGGCCGCGGTCGTCCTCTGTGACATCGAGGGACTGTCGTACGAGGAGATCGCCGCCACGCTCGGCGTCAAGCTCGGCACGGTCCGCAGCCGCATCCACCGCGGCCGTTCGCACCTGCGCAAGGCGCTCAAGCACCGTTCCCCCGAAGCCCGGGCGGAGCGCGCGCTTGCCACCGTCGGCTGGGAGGGCGGAACGGCGTGAGCATCAGTCCTGCCGGCCCGACCCCCGCGGAGCAGCACCTCGGGGACCGACTCGCCGCGCTGGTCGACGGGGAACTCGGCCACGACGCCCGCGAGCGGGTCCTCGCGCACCTCGCGACCTGTGCCAAATGCAAGGCGGAGGCCGACGCCCAGCGTCGGCTGAAGAGCGTCTTCGCGTCCACCGCGCCACCACCGCCCTCGGAAGGGCTCCTCGCACGCCTTCAGGGGTTGCCCGGGGGCCCTGGCGAACCGGGGGGTGACAACCGAAGAGGACCCTTCGACGAGCTCCTCACCCTCGGTGGTGGCGGCGGCGCCCTTGGTGGCGGCGGAGGCGGCGTCGGAGGAGGCCTCGGAGCAGTGAGGTCGGACGGCTTCGCGACGGCCGCCCCGGTCTCCCCGCACCACTCCGGTTTCCGTATCCACGCGGTCGGCGGCCGTCCCGAGAACGACCGCTCGTCCTGGCGGAGCCGACGCTTCGGCATCGCGGCCGCCAGCGCGGTCTCCTTCGCCGCGATCGCGCTCGGCGGCGCCCTGCCGCTGGAGGCGACGGTGAACGTCGGCGCGCGCGGCGAGGGCACGGGCACGAACGTGACCCCGCTCCGGTCCGCCGGCGCGGGCACCGGCACGGGCTCGGTCACCGGCACGGGCACCGGTTCCGGTACGGGCACGGCGGCGAGCGCGGGCGCGGCCTTCGGACGAGGCGGGCGCACGGAGGAGCGGACGTCCATCGGCTCCACGGCGAGCCCGATCGGCGTCGGCTCGACCACGGGCACGGTGGCCGCGGGACCCCTGGTCCCGGGCGAGCCGGCCCACGCCGTCTCCCTGCGGCTCCAGGGCACGTCGGCCCAGTCGGTCTTCGAGCTGTCCCCGTTCATACGCCCCACGGGCCCGGCCCTGCGCCTGGCGTTCACGAGCGGGTACAACCCGCTGAGCGCCCCGGCGGCCACCCCGTCCCCGAGCCTGCTCGCGGACGCCAACCCGACGACGACCCCGCTCACCGCCCACCGCTGAGCCGGGACCTGGTTGAATCCTCGGCACGGGCGCCCGCCGTGAGGCGGGCGCGGACAGGTCAGCTGTTGCGGGGAGAGCATGAACGACGGGAAGCCGACCGGCCAGAAGCCGAAGTGGTGGAGTCGGCCGACGAGTACGCCGCCGGCGGCCGAGATACCGGCGCCGCCGGCAGCGGAGGCGCCGGTCGCGGATGAGGGTGACTTCACCCTCGCCGCCCCCGCGACCCCGGACGCGCCACCCGCGCCGGTACCGCAGCAGGCGCCGGCGGAGGTTCCGGAGGACCAGGTGCTTTCGGAGCCGGAGCCGGAGCCACAGCCGCAGGCGCCGGTGCAGGCCCAACCGCTGCACGAGCCCGACGAGTACCGGACCCCGCCCTACGGGGAGCCCGGGCCCTGGGCGCCCGCGCCGCCCGTCCAGCGACCGGTGGCGACCCCGGCCCACGGCGTACCCGTACCGCAGCAGGCCGCCCCACCACAGTCCGTACCGCCGCAGGCGGCCCCACCACAGGCCGTGCCGCAGCAGACCGTGCCCGTCCCCGTCCCGCAGCCGGTCGTGCCGCAGCCCACGCCGTGGGTGCAGTACGACCCCTGGGGAGCGCCCGGTGCCCCCGGCGTGCCCGCCGTGCCGCTGAGCGTCGGGACGGAGCCGCTCGGCAGGCCCCGCCGCTCCCGCCGCGGGCTCGCGCTCGTCGGGGCGCTGATCTTCGCCCTGATCACCGGCGTCGTCGGCGGCGCCATCGGCGCGTATGTCGAGCGACACGGCGGCATCACCACCGTCGAGCTGCCCCAGGCGGACGTCGAGGGCGGCGACCGCGCCCCCGAGTCCGTCGCCGGGATCGCCGCCAGCGCCCTGCCGAGCGTGGTCACCCTGCACGTCAGCGGCGCAGGTTCCTCGGGCACCGGCACGGGCTTCGTCCTGGACACCCAGGGCCACATCCTGACCAACAACCACGTGGTCGACGCGGCCGCCTCCTCCGGCGAGATCAGCGTCACCTTCAGCAGCGGCGAGACCGCGAGCGCCAAGCTCGTCGGCAAGGACAGCGGCTACGACCTCGCCGTCGTCAAGGTCACCGGCGTCTCGGGCCTCAAGCCCCTCCCGCTCGGCAACTCGGACAACGTCCGCGTCGGCGACCCGGTCGTCGCCATCGGCGCCCCCTTCGACCTCCAGAACACGGTCACCTCCGGCATCATCAGCGCCAAGGAGCGTCCGATCACGGCCGGCGGCGAGAAGGGCGACGGCAGCGACGTCAGCTATGTCGACGCCCTCCAGACCGACGCCCCGATAAACCCCGGCAATTCGGGCGGCCCGCTGGTCGACTCCAAGGCCCGGGTCATCGGCATCAACAGCGCGATCCGCGCGGCCGGTGACGGTTCGAGCGGGGAGGGCGGCGGTCAGTCCGGCTCCATCGGCCTGGGTTTCGCCATCCCGATCAACCAGGGCAAGCGGGTCGCCGAGGAGCTGATCAACACCGGCAAGGCCACCCACCCCGTCATCGGTGTGAGCCTCGACATGCAGTACAACGGCGACGGCGCCCGGGTCGGCGACAAGGGCAAGGACGGCACCGCCTCGGTCACCGCGGACGGCCCGGCGGCCAAGGCCGGCATCCGGCCCGGTGACGTGATCACCAAGGTCGACGGCCAGCGCGTGCACAGCGGCGAGGAGTTGATCGTGAAGATTCGCGCCCACCGCCCCGGCGATCAGTTGGAGCTGACGCTCAAGCGCGGCGGCAAGGAACAGACCAAGACGTTGACGCTCGGTTCCTCGCAGGGCGACTGAGCGCCATGTGAGGGACACCGGAAGGTACCCGCCCGGCTGTTTCGGCGGGTACCGTGGACCGGGCCCCTGACCCGTGTAAGGAGCAGCCAAGGTGTTCAACGACATCGGCATACTCGAGCTCGTGACGCTCGTGGTCCTCGCCGTGCTCATCTTCGGCCCGGACAAGCTGCCGAAGGTCATCCAGGACGCCTCGCGTTTCATCCGAAAGATCCGCGAGTTCTCCGAGAGCGCCAAGCAGGACATCCGTACCGAGCTGGGTCCGGAGTTCAAGGACTTCGAGTTCGAGGACCTCAACCCCAAGACCTTCCTGCGCAAGCAGCTGGACGGGAACGAGGACCTCAAGGAGCTGAAGGAGCTGCGCAGCAGCTTCGACCTCAAGAAGGAGATGAACGAGGTCGCGGACGCGGTCAACGGCCGCGAGCCGGAGCCGGCCCCCGAGCCCGCCTCCGTCCCGGCCACGGTCAACGGCTCCCCGGACCTGCTGAAGAAGCAGGACAAGCCGGATGCCGGCGAGCGACCGCCGTACGACTCCGACGCGACCTGACGACACCTGGCCACACTGGGCCACCTGGGCTGACGCACCGTGGCGTCAGCCGGTGGCTATCCTCCATCTGTTGTCCGCCGCCGCGGACACGACGGATCTAGGAGGCGGCCGAGATGGAGACGACGAGTCGGGTGGAGGGAGTGCCCGCAGCCCGGCGCACGGCCGATGGCTATCTGCGCGCACCCTTCACCTGGTACGGACTTGACGACGCGTTCACCGGAGCGCGCTGGCTGATGCAGGTCGGCACGGCGGCCGACGGGACCGTGCAGCACGGATCGATGGGGCACGGGGACGAGCCGTCGATAAAGTCCGACGCGAGCGCGGTCGAGAAGGAGCGCTTCGCCGTCGTCGTGACGGTCGCGGCGACCCCGGAGCGCAGGTCGGGTGACGGTACGGGCGTCCTGGACGCCACCACGGTCTCCTCAGCGGCCTGGCTGGCCGGCTCCGGGCTCCTGGCGTACACCTGGCCCGCGCAGCTGGACCACGCGCTGCGGGACGACTGGCTGGACCAGCAGACGGAGACGGCGTTCGAGCTGGCGGACGACCTGACGGGCCCGGAGTGGTCGACGCTGTCGCTCCCCGTGGACGGGGTGCCGATGCCGTTCCACTACCGCGAGTCCGAGTTCGGCTGGGTACTGGCCGGGTCCGCGGGGGCGGTGCACATCGGGGCGTACGGCAGGGGCATGAGCGCGTACGGGCTGGGGTTCGCGGGGGTCCAGGACCTCGGGCTCTACGCCTGACGGCACGGCACGCAGAAGGGGCACCCCGCTCGGGGTGCCCCTTCGTCGTAGCCGTCTCAGAACTTGTTACGCGGCGTGATGCCCAGGCTCATGCCCGACAGGCCCCTCGATCGGCCGCCCAGCTTGGCGGCGATCGCGCGGAGGGCCGAGCCCGCCGGGGAGTCCGGGTCGGTGATGACGATCGGCTTGCCCTCGTCGCCGCCCTCGCGCAGGCGCACGTCGATCGGGATGGAGCCGAGGACCGGGACCGTCGCGCCCGTGGTCTTCGTCAGGCCCTCCGCGACCCGCTGGCCGCCGCCCGTGCCGAACACGTCGACCATCTCGTCGCAGTGCGGGCACGGCAGACCGGCCATGTTCTCGACGACGCCGACGATCTTCTGGTGCGTCTGGACGGCGATCGAGCCGGCCCGCTCGGCGACCTCGGCCGCCGCCTGCTGCGGGGTCGTGACGACGAGGATCTCGGCGTTCGGCACGAGCTGCGCCACCGAGATCGCGATGTCGCCCGTGCCCGGGGGCAGGTCGAGCAGGAGGACGTCCAGGTCGCCCCAGTACACGTCCGCGAGGAACTGCTGCAGCGCGCGGTGGAGCATCGGGCCGCGCCACACCACCGGGGCGTTGCCCGGGGTGAACATGCCGATGGAGATGACCTTCACGCCGTTCGCCGACGGCGGCATGATCATGTTCTCGACCTGGGTCGGACGGCCGTCCGCGCCCAGCATGCGGGGCACCGAGTGCCCGTAGATGTCGGCGTCGACGACACCGACCTTCAGGCCGTCGGCGGCCATCGCCGCCGCCAGGTTGACGGTCACGGAGGACTTGCCGACGCCACCCTTGCCGGAGGCGACCGCGTACACCCGGGTCAGCGAGCCGGGCTTGGCGAACGGGACCTCGCGCTCGGCCGTCGTGCCCCGCAGGGCCGAGGCCAGTTCCTTGCGCTGCTCGTCGCTCATCACGTCCAGCGTGACGTCGACGCCGGTGACGCCCTCCACCCCTGCCACCGCGTCGGTGACGCGCTGCGTGATCGTCTCGCGCATCGGGCAGCCGGAGACGGTGAGGTAGACCGTCACGGCCACCCTGCCGTCGGACCCGATCTCCACCGACTTCACCATGCCCAGCTCGGTGATCGGTTTGTTGATCTCGGGGTCGTTCACCGTCGCCAGTGCTTCACGCACCGCGTCTTCCGTAGCCATAAGGAGATGGTACGGCGCCGACCACTGGCACCGGAAAGACTTGTCAGCGGTCGGGTACGTCACGTCCGTGACCGCCACCCCTGGGGAATAGATCGCGGCGCTCGTCCATCTCCTTGATCAGGTCCTGGAGCTCCGAGCGGATCCAGTCGCGGGTGGCCACCTCGCCCAGGCCCATCCGAAGCGCCGCGATCTCCCGGGTCAGGTATTCGGTGTCGGCGATGGACCGCTCGTTCTGCTTGCGGTCCTGTTCGAGATTGACCCGGTCGCGGTCGTCCTGCCGGTTCTGCGCGAGGAGGATCAGCGGGGCCGCGTACGAGGCCTGGAGGGACAGCGCGAGCGTCAGGAAGATGAAGGGGTACTCGTCGAACTTCAGCGACGACGGCGCGAAGATGTTCCACAGCACCCAGATGATGATGGTGATCGTCATCCAGACGATGAACCGCCCGGTGCCCAGGAAGCGCGCGATCCGCTCCGAGAACCGGCCGAAGGCCTCCGGGTCGTACTCCGGCAGCAGCCTCGCCCGGCGCTCGCGCGGCAGGTCGAGCCGGATCCGGGTCATGGACCGCTCCCGCTCGCGATCCCGCTCCCGTTCGCGCTCCCTCTCGTGCTCCCGCTCCCGCGCGCGCTCAGGCGTCATGCGTCACCTCCTCCCCGTGGAACTCGGTCTCGCGCCAGTCGTCCGGCAGCAGATGGTCGAGTACGTCGTCCACGGTGACCGCGCCGAGCAGGGACCCGCTCTCGTCCACGACCGGCGCCGCGACCATGTTGTACGCGGCGAGATAGCTGGTGACCGCGGGCAGCGGGGTGTCCGGGGCGAGCGGCGGAAGGTCGCTGTCGGCCAGCGAACTGACCAGCGTGTACGGCGGATCCCGCAGCAGCCGCTGGAAGTGCACCGTGCCCAGGTACTTGCCCGTCGGCGTCTCGTCCGGCGGGCGGCACACGTACACCTGCGCGGCGAGCGCGGGGGAGAGGTCCTGCTGCCGTACGCGGGCCAGCGCGTCCGCGACCGTGGCGTCCGGCCGCAACACGATCGGCTCCGTCGTCATCAGACCGCCGGCGGTCCGCTCCTCGTACGCGAGCAGCCGGCGGACGTCGGCGGCGTCGTCGGGCCGCATCAGGGTGAGCAGCCGCTCCTTGTCCTCCTCCGGCAGCTCCGAGAGCAGGTCGGCCGCGTCGTCCGGGTCCATCGCCTCCAGGACGTCCGCGGCGCGCTCCTCCTTCAGCTTGCCGAGGATCTCGATCTGGTCGTCGTCCGGCAGCTCCTCCAGGACGTCGGCGAGCCGGTCGTCGTCGAGGGCGGCGGCGACCTCGGCGCGCCGCTTGGGGGAGAGGTGGTGCAGCACGTTGGCCAGGTCGGCGGGGCGCAGCCGCTCGAAGGTGGCGACCAGGCTCTCCGCTCCCTGGCCCTCCTCCTCCAGGGAGAATCCGGTGACGGCCGACCACTCGACGGTCAGCGTCTGGCCCTTGCGGCGCAGCGCCCCGGGCTTGCCGCGCCGGACGAAGACCCGGTCGATCTCCCACTCGCGGCGGGCGGGGAGCTGTGTGATCGCGATGTCGAGGACGGTGACCTCCTCGTCGGTCCCGACCAGCTGGACGCGGCGGTCGAGGAGTTCGCCGAGGACGAGCCGCTCGGTGGGGCGCGACTCGAAGCGCCGCATGTTGACCACGCCTGTCGTGATGACCTGGCCGGACTCGACGCCGGTGATCCGGGTCATCGGCACGAAGACCCGGCGGCGGCTGAGCACCTCCACGACCATGCCGAGCAGCCGGGGCGGGCGCCGGCCCACCCGCAGCATGGCGACGAGGTCGCTGACCCGTCCGACCTGGTCGCCGTTGGGGTCGAAGACGGGGACACCGGCGAGGTGCGAGACGAAGATCCGGGGGGCGCCTGCCACCATGCCACGCGCCTCCTCGGTGCCGCACGATTCGGGTCGATGCTGGTCAATGCTGAGGTATGCCGGATTCAGGCTAGCCCGTGCCCATCCGTGGCGCCCTGGCGAAAGCACCCGTACGGCTGCCTGCGGCGACGGCACCCGGCCCGGGTACGCTGCGTGCTGCCGTCCCCCCACCATCGACGCCACCATCGACGACGTCGACGACAGACGAGAGGCCGCGCCGGTGACCGCACTCCTCACTGCATCGCGCATCCGCAGGGTCGTCCTGCCGCTGGCGCTGTGCGCCGGTCTCGCGGCGGGACTCAGCGCCTGCGCGGACGACCCGGACGAGGGGACCAACGGGGTCGGGAAGCTGGCCCCGGACGCCATCGAGGAGAAGGCGCAGGAGGCGGCGGACAGCGCGAAGGCGGTCCGGCTCGCCGGGACGCTCGTCAGCAAGGGCGGCACGTTCAAGCTGAACATGCGGCTCAAGGACGACGGCGCGGCCGGCTCGGTCACGACGAAGAACAGCACCTTCGAGCTGCTGCGGATCGGTGACGCGCTCTACATGAAGGCCGACGCGGCGTTCTGGACGCACGGCGAGGGCGGCAGCCAGAGCTCCGCCGCGCCCTCCTCGGCTTCCGGCTCGTCCGGCTCGTCCGACTCCTCCGACGCCTCGGAGGCCGACAGCGAGGCCGCCGACAAGCTCGACGACAAGTACGTGAAGGTGCCGCAGGACGACCCCTCGTACAAGCAGCTGCGCGGCTTCACCGACATGGACCTGCTCCTGGACGGGCTCATCGGTCTGCACGGCGACGTCGTGAAGGGCGACCGGGACAAGATCGGCGGCATCCGCACGGTCAAGGTCAAGGGCGGCGAGGACGGCGAGGGCGGCACGCTGGACGTCGCCCTCGAAGGCACCCCGTTCCCGCTCCAGTTCGCGCGCGGCGGCGGGGCGGGCGTGGTCGTGCTCTCCGAGTGGGACAGGGACTTCTCGCTTGAGGCCCCGGAGCCGGGGGAGACGCTCGACTACGGCAAGCAGCTCCCGCGCACCTGACCTTCGCCGCGCCCGGTGGGCTACTTCGTGGCGCGGGTCAGCCCCTGTGCCCCCGCGCCCCGGGACATCACGGCCTCGGTGACGCGGGCGTCGACCGCCGGGTGGCGCGTGTCGCACGAGGCGCACACCACCCGGAACGGCGGGCCCATGTCGGAGTACTGCGTGAGGTACTCGGCCTTCGTCACCGTCCACCGCCCCGGGTGCTCCGCGGAGGGCCCGAAGGTGAAGCGCGGGATCGAGGACATGTTGCCGCGCGCCTTGTCGGCGGTGTAGAAGCTGGCGACCTGGTCGCCCATCCCGTAGACCACCCAGGTGCCGTTGATCTTCTCGTACGGCTGCGGCACGTGGTTGTGCGTCCCGAGGACGAGGTCGATGTCGGGCAGGCCGTCCGTGGTGGAGGCCGTCAGCGCCCGCGCGAGCTCCTGCTGCGCCTCGTCGGGGGCCTCCTGCCACTCGGTGCCCCAGTGGATGCTCAGGAGGACGACCTGGGCGCCCGCCCGGCGTGCTGCCCGCGCGTCGTCGACGATCCGCTGCCGGTCGGTCAGGTTGACCGCCCAGGGCTTGTCTTCGGGGAGCGGTATGCCGTTCGTCCCGTACGTGTACGAGAGCTGCGCCACCTTCGCTCCGCCGGCCGTGTACCAGGCGGGCGCCTTGGCCTCCTCGGCGTCGCGCGCCGAGCCGACGTGCTTCAGGCCGACCCGGTCGAGCCCGTCGAGGGTCCGCTCCAGGCCCTCGAAGCCGGCGTCGAGGGTGTGGTTCGAGGCGGTCGAGCAGCCTTCGTAACCGGTCTCCTTCAGGGCGTCCGCGAGCTGGTGGGGCGCCTTGAAGGTGGGGTAGCCGGTGTAGGGGCCGCCGGGCTGCCCGTAGGGGATCTCGTGGTGGCATATCGCGAGGTCGGCGCCGGAGACTATGGGCTCGACGCCCGCGAGTATCTTCCGGAAGTCGTGCCCGCCGCCCTCCGCGTCGGCGGCGGCCCGCTGGATGATCGAGGGGTACGGGATGATGTCGCCGGTCGCGACCAGGGTGAACGGGCGGGCGTCCTGACCGGGGGCGGGCTTCGCCGGCTTACCGGAGGCGTCGGGCGCGAGCGGGGCGACGGGCGCGGTGGGGGCACGGTCGCCGGTGTCGCGCGAGGAGCCCCGCGGGTCGTCGCCGCTCGCCGACCAGACGGTGGCCGCGCCGACGACGGCCAGGCAGACGGCCGCCGCGACGAAGGCGGCGGAATTCCATCGCCTGCGAGGTTCCTCGTGGTCGCTCGTCATGTGTTGCCCCGACTCCTGGAGTTCGCCGCTGCCACTGGAACAGATGCGGCTCTTCCCCGCCAGGTTCCACGAGGATCAGGGATCGCGCACGACGAGATCGCGCCGGGGTGGCGGTCCGCTCAGCGCTTGCGGCGCTTGAGCAGCAGGCGCGGGAGGGCCGCCGGGGCCGGGCGGCGGGTGATCGCGTCGGAGGCCTGCGGGGGAGCCGCGAGGGAGCCTGTGGGCAGGTCGGTCGTCGAGTCGAGCGGGGTCAGCCGGAGCACCCGGCACTCGCGCGCCCACCGGTCCGGCATGGCCTCGCCGTCCGTCGCGTTGAGGCGCTTGCCCTTCAGCTCGGCGACCGCCGCGTCCCACTCCTCCGTACCCGGAGCCAGCTCGGCGACCGCGGCCGTCCAGGCGACGATCCGGCCGCCCTTGTCCTTGCTGCGGACCGTGACCTCGGCCGTCGCGCCCGCGACGAGCCCCGGGAGGGGCTGTTCGCCCGGACCGCCGCCGACGACGTGCGCCGCGCCCTCGTGCCAGACGTGCCACAGTGCCCGCGCCGCCGGGGCGTCGCCCCGGACCCAGATGAGGCCGGACTTCTTCGTGGCCTCCTCGACGAGGGCGGGCCCGAGCAGCGTGTCTGTCATGCCCGCAGCCTATCGAGAGCCGGCCGCGCTTCCAGTGCCCCTGGTCCAGTGCCTCTAGAGCCAGCCGTTGCGCTTCAGGGTGCGGTGGATGGCGAAACAGATGACCGCGATGCCGCCGAGCACCATCGGGTAGCCGTACTGCCACCGCAGCTCGGGCATGTAGTCGAAGTTCATGCCGTACACACCGCAGACCGCCGTCGGGACGGCGATGATGGCCGCCCAGGACGTGATCTTGCGCATGTCCTCGTTCTGCGTGACCGTCGCCTGCGCCAGGTTGGCCTGGAGGATCGAGTTGAGCAGCTCGTCGAAGCCGACGACCTGCTCCTGCACGCGCGCGAGGTGATCGGCGACATCACGGAAGTACTTCTGGATGTCCGGGTCCACGAGCCGCATCGGGCGCTCGCTCAGCAGCTGCATGGGGCGGAGCAGCGGGCTGACCGCCCGCTTGAACTCCAGTACCTCGCGCTTGAGCTGGTAGATCCGCCCGGTGTCCGTGCCGCGCGTCGAGCCCTTCGCCGGCGGCGAGAAGACGTCGATCTCGATCTGGTCGATGTCCAGCTCGACGGCGTCGGCGACCGCGATGTAGCCGTCGACGACGTGATCCGCGATGGCGTGCAGGACGGCCGAGGGTCCCTTGCTCAGGAGCTCGGGCTCGCCCTGGAGGCGGTGGCGCAGGTTGCGCAGGGAGCCCTGCCCGCCGTGCCGGACGGTGATGACGAAGTCGGGGCCGGTGAAGCACATCACCTCGCCGGTCTCGACGACCTCGCTGGTCGCGGTGAGCTCGGCGTGCTCGACGTAGTGGATCGTCTTGAAGACGGTGAAGAGGCTGTCGTCGTACCGCTCCAGCTTCGGCCGCTGGTGGGCGTGGACGGCGTCCTCGACGGCGAGCGGGTGGAGCCCGAACTCGGCCGCGATACCGGCGAATTCGGCCTCGGTCGGCTCGTGCAGGCCGATCCAGACGAAGCCGCCGCTCTCCCGTACCTGGCGCATCGCGCCGCGCGACGTCAGGCACGCGCGGTCGTCCACGCGGCGGCCGTCCCGGTAGACGGCGCAGTCGACGACGGCGCTGGAGGCGGAGGGGTCACGGGTCGCGTCGTAGTTGGCGTACTGCGAGGCGCCGGCGACGGTGGGCTTGCGCAGGGAGGTGCGCAGCGAGGGACGGACCGCGGCACGCAGGTCACGGATCATCGACATTGGCATGCTCCTTCACGGAGAAGCCGTCGGCGGTGCGTGGCACAGCCCGGAATGAGGACGTGGAGCTACGTCGTCCACAAAGCGGGCGGCACCGCGGCGTCGCGGTGACGGCGTTCGCTACAGACAGGCAAAGGCGAAGTGCTCTTCCGTCGTGCGAGATGCCGGGTGAAGGCGGGCGGACCGGGTGCGGAAGGCCTCAGATCACCGGGAGAAACGCACCGGGCTCAGGTGCGGGGCGGAAGAGCGGTTGGTACTGCCCGATCGACTTCGATTCACAGCAGCCCCACCTCCTCCGGCCGGTCCCCCGTGGGGGATGACGAGTGGTCGGGAGTACCGACCACCGGCCAAGACTATCAGCCGACAGAGGGCCAATCCCTTTGCTTGCCCGTTTCATACGCGATCTATGCTCCCCGCATGGGAGAAGTTCTTGCTCTGGTCGAGGCCCGGTTGCGTACGGCGCTCGGTGAACCGGACGCGCGCGCCGCGGTGACGTTTCTCGGCACGGACCGGATCGAGGTGCTCCGCTTCCTCGACGGCGACATCGTCCGGTACGCGACCCTCGGCATGTCCGCGCACCCGATGACCGACCCGACCGCCGCGCTCGCCGACCCGGTGAAGGGACCGCGCGCGGAGCTGGTCCTCTCGGTACGGGCCGGGCTCGCCGACACCGACAAGGTGCTGCGCCCGCTGGCGGTCCTCGCCTCGACCCCGCAGGTCGAGGGCGTGGTCGTGGCCGCCGGCGCCTCGCTCGACGTCGGCGAACCCCTCTGGCCCGGGGCCCCGTTCAGCTCGGTGCTCGTCGCGGAGCCGGGCGGCCTGGTGGAGGACCTGGAGCTGGACGACCCGATGGAGGCGGTCCGCTTCCTGCCGCTGCTGCCGATGACGTCCAACGAGGCGGCCTGGAAGCGGGTCCACGGGGCGCAGGCACTGGAGGAGCGCTGGCTCGCCAACGGCACCGACCTGCGCGATCCGCTGCGCCGTTCGGTCACCCTGGATTGACGCCGCTCCGGCGTGTCGGGCCTCTGGTTGATCGTTGTACCTGCCACTCGGGGTGAACTGGTCGGTCCGGACGGGTGATCGTCCTTGACGCGGGCGCGGAGGGGTAGGACCGTTGGGCTCTATGAGGGGCGAACCCAGTTGCCCGAGGTGCGGTGGCCGGGTCCGGGCGCCCGGTCTTTTTGCCGACTCCTGGCAGTGTGCGGTGCATGGCACGGTGCACCCGCTGCAGCCCGTGATCCCGCCCAGTGTCGAGGCCCTCGGTGTCGTCGTGCACCGGGCCCAGGTGCCGGTCTGGATGCCGTGGCCCCTACCCGTCGGCTGGCTCTTCACCGGGGTCGCGTACGCCGGTGACGACCGCAGCGGCGGACGCGCCACCGCCGTCGCCTGCTCGGGACCGGGGCCGCTCGGCGGGATCGGCGAGCTGCTGCTGGTGGCCGAGGAGCTGGGCGTCGGCCTCGGCGCGCGGTACGCCGGGCTCGACGGCCCGGACCCCGGGACGGGCCTCTCCATCGACAAGCCCGCGCAGACCAAGGTCCTCGCCGCCGGACGCCCGACACCCATGTGGCACGTGAGCGGGACCCCGCAGGACCGGGCGGTCTTCGCGGGGGAGGCGCGCGGGCTCTGGCTGTGGGCGATCGTGTGGCCCGAGCAGTCGGGCCTGCTGATGTACGACGAACTGGTCCTGACCGACCTGCGCGACGCGGGCGCGGAGGTCGAACTCCTGCCGTGCGGGGCGCTCACGCCACGTCTGCTGACGTAGGGGGCGCGGTGCCGATGGCTCGGCCGATCGTGCGCCGAACCTGGGATATGGGGGTCATGGTGGCGTGACGGCTGGGGTATGCCGGGCATCTGGCGCCTGAAGCCTTTGTTGTACGGGGCGGGTCGGCCTTATTCGCCCGTTATGCTGGAGCGTCCCCTGTTCGCCCGCCCCGAGCCCTGGAGTACGACGTCGTGCGCATCGACCTGCACACCCACTCCACCGCTTCGGACGGTACGGACACCCCGGCCGAGCTGGTCCGCAACGCGGCCGCCGCCGGCCTGGACGTCGTCGCGCTCACGGACCACGACACCACGCGGGGCCACGCCGGCGCGATCGCCGCGCTGCCCGAGGGGCTGACCCTCGTGACCGGTGCCGAGCTGTCCTGCCGCCTCGACGGCGTCGGTCTGCACATGCTCGCGTACCTCTTCGACGCCGACGAGCCCGAGCTGTCCGCCGAGCGCGAGCTCGTCAGGGACGACCGGGTGCCGCGCGCGCGGGCGATGGTCGGCAAGCTCCAGGAGCTCGGTGTCCCGGTCACCTGGGACCAGGTCGCCCGGATCGCCGGGGACGGCTCGGTCGGCCGCCCGCACGTGGCGGAGGCGCTCGTCGAGCTCGGAGTCGTACCGGACGTGTCCGGCGCGTTCACGCCCGAGTGGCTTGCGGACGGCGGACGGGCGTACGTCGAGAAGCACGAGCTCGACCCGTTCGAGGCGATCCGGCTCGTCAAGGCGGCCGGCGGCGTCACGGTCTTCGCGCACCCGCTCGCGGTCAAGCGGGGCGAGGTCGTCCCGGAGCCCGCGATCGCGCGCCTCGCGGAGGCGGGCCTCGACGGCATCGAGGTCGACCACATGGACCACGACGAGCCGACGCGGGCGCGACTGCACGGGCTCGCGAAGGAACTCGGGCTGCTCGCCACGGGGTCCAGCGACTACCACGGCAGCCGCAAGACGTGCGTGCTCGGCGAGTACACGACCGACCCCGAGATCTACGGCGAGATCACGCGCCGCGCCACGGGCGCCTTCCCGGTCCCCGGCACGGGCGGACCGGCCTAGCCACGACCGTCCCCCACGGGGACGCGCCCGCACGGACCGTCGGTCCCCGCGGGGAATCACCCCGGAGCCCCTACGGGTCCCGGGCCTCCCACCTGTCACCCGCCATCGCGCTTTCGCCCGGCGGAGCCGTGGCGCGGGCGCATGCCCACCCACACCCTCGTACACCCCTGATCGCAAGGCACACCGTGTTCGACGTCGCCGTATTCGGCTCGCTGTTTCTGACCCTGTTCGTGATCATGGATCCCCCCGGGATCACCCCGATCTTCCTCGCCCTCACCTCCGGCCGGGCCGCCAAGGTGCAGCGGCGGATGGCCTGGCAGGCCGTCGCCGTCGCCTTCGGGGTCATCACCGTCTTCGGGATCCTGGGGCAGCAGATCCTCGCGTATCTGCACGTCTCCGTGCCCGCCCTGATGATCGCCGGCGGTCTGCTGCTCCTGCTCATCGCGCTCGACCTGCTCACCGGCAAGACCGACGAGCCCAAGCAGACCAAGGACGTCAACGTCGCCCTCGTGCCGCTCGGCATGCCGCTGCTGGCCGGGCCCGGTGCGATCGTCTCCGTCATCCTCGCCGTGCAGCACGCCGACGGCGCCGCCGCGCAGGTCTCCGTCTGGGCCGCGATCGTGGCCATGCACGTCGTGCTCTGGGTGACCATGCGCTATTCGCTGGTGATCATCCGCGTCATCAAGGACGGCGGTGTCGTGCTCGTGACCCGGCTCGCGGGCATGATGCTGTCGGCCATCGCCGTGCAGCAGATCATCAACGGCGTCACCCAGGTCGTCCAGGGGGCGTAGGTCCCCGCACAGCACTGCGCCCCCGTACGGATTCCGGTCGTCGGAGTCCATGCGGGGGCGCGGTGCGCTGGAGCGGGTGCCTCGTTACGAGGCCGTGCTGTCTGCCGGGCGGATCCAGATGCGCTGGCCGATCGAAGCGGCCTGCTGCACGATCCGGTTGACGGAGGCGGCGTCCACGACGGTCCGGTCGACGGGCGTGCCGTCGATGTCGTCGAGTCGCAGGATTTCGAAGCGCATGGGCTTCTCCCTTCGTCTGGAGTTGATCCTCCTGCTGGAGAACTGTGGTGCGGTGTTACGTAGGGTCCAACGAGATGCATCCTGCAAACATTCCCTACGCTAAGGAAATTTTTCGGATGGCTAACTACTAGGTGGGATGGTGGTGGCGCGAGCCGCGAGCCGGGCGGAGAATGAGGCCCGTATGAACGACGCAGAGAAACCCCTCACGCCGCCCCAGGACCCCTTCGCCGACCTGGGCGACCGCCTGGAGCGCACCAATGAGCTCCTCCGGCGGATGCTCGCCGAAGTGGCGAAGACCCCGTCGACCCATGCCATCTTCGTCGACGCGGGTTACGTCTATGCTGCGGCCGGGTTGCTGGTCGCGGGCACCGAGGACCGCCGCTCCTTCGACCTCGACGCCGAAGGGCTCATCGAGGCCTTCATCGACAAGGCCCGCACGATCTTCGCCGACAGCCGGCTGCTGCGCGTCTACTGGTACGACGGCGCGCGCCGCCGCATCCACACGCCCGAGCAGCAGTCCATCGCCGAACTCCCCGACGTCAAGGTCAGGCTCGGCAACCTCAACGCCAACAACCAGCAGAAGGGCGTCGACTCCCTCATCCGCTCCGACCTGGAGTCCCTCGCCCGGCACCGCGCCATCAGCGACGCCGCGCTCGTCGGCGGCGACGAGGACCTCGTGTCGGCCGTCGAGGCCGCCCAGGGCTACGGGGCGCGCGTCCACCTCTGGGGCATCGAGGCCGCCGACGGGCGCAACCAGGCCGAGCCGCTGCTCTGGGAGGTCGACAGCCGCCGCACCTTCGACCTCGACTTCTGGCGCCCCTACGTGACCCGACGGCCCGTCACGACGTACGAGAACGAGGGCGAGCCCCCGCCGTCGCGCGACGAGGTCCGCTTCGTCGGCGCGCAGATCGCCGCGATGTGGATCGCCGAACGCGGCAGCGACGCGCTGGCCGAGCTGATGCCCGGACACCCGTACCTGCCGGGACCTGTCGACCAGGACCTCCTCATCGACGCCGAGCGGCTCCTCAGCCGCTCCCTGCGCGGCCACGCGGCGCTGCGCAGGGCGCTCCGTGACGGGTTCTGGCAGCACCTCCAGGCGCAGTTCTAGACGCAGTTCCAGGCGCTACGGGCGGGGGCCCGGGCCGTCCCAGAACGCCGCGAGCCGGGCCGCCAGCTCCTCCGGGTGCGAGACGTTGGGGGAGTGGCCCGCGCCCGCGACCACCGTGTGGTGCGCGCCCGTACGGGCCGCGGCCTCGGCCAGGCCGTGCGTCGGCCACACCATCTCGTCCGCGCCGTACGCGATGTGCACCGGCATCGGCAGCGCGGCGAGCCGTGCCGTACCGTCCGGATCGCTCAGCAACAGCCGCCCGGCGCCCGCCAGTTGGGCGATCCGGGTACGCATCCAGCGGCGCCGCAGGAACCGTACGATCTCCGGCGGGTCCCCGGCACCCGGCTCCTCGCCCCGGCTGTCCAGCCAGCGCGTCGCCAGCCAGACCCGCTCCTTGGGCAGCAGCGCCAGCGCGCCCCGCAGGGCCAGGACCCTGACCCGCTGCGGGCGGGCGACCCGGCCGGGCCCCGAGGAGAGCAGGGTCAGCGAGCGGAAGGCGCCCGGCGCGAGCTCGGCGGCGGCGCGTGCCACCAGGCCGCCGAAGGAGTGGCCGAGCAGGTGCACCGGACCGTCGCCGAGCACGGCCGCCTGCGCCACCACGTCCAGGGCGAGCGCCCGGCGGCGGTAGGCGTGACGCCCGCGCGGCCCCGGGGTCTCGTGCTGGCCGCGCCCGTCGACGGCCAGGGCGCGGTAGCCGTGCTCCGCGAGCGGACCGAGCAGGGCGAGGAAGTCCTCCTTGCTGCCGGTGTAGCCGGGCAGCAGCAGCACCGTGCCGCGACGTTCGCCCACTGGCGCGGTGTCCAGGACGGCGAAGTCGCCGCGTGTGGTGCTCAGCCGGTAGGCACGGGTGCGCGGGGGCAGCGCCAGGGACCGGGGCTTGCTCATAGAGCGACTGTATCCGCTGTTCAGCGGCGGCCGGAGGCCGGACAGCACCGTGGCCCGGCCCCTGGGGAGGGGCCGGGCCACGGGGAAGGACGGACGGGCGCGTCAGCTCTCGGGCTGCGCGGCCGCGGCCTTCTTCGTCGTGCGGCGGCGCGGAGCCTTCGGGGCCTCCTCGACGGCGCCGACCTCGGCCTCCGCCGGAGCGGCGGCCGCCTTCTTCGTCGTACGGCGACGGGGCGCGGCCTTCGGCTCAGAGGCGTCCGGGGCCTCGGCGGCGACGGCCTTCTTCGTCGTCCGGCGGCGCGGAGCCTTCGGGGCCTCCTCGGCGACGGGCTCGACGACGATCGGCTCGACGGCCGGCGTCTCCACCGGCTCGGCGGCCACGGCCTTCTTGACCGTACGACGACGGGGAGCCTTCTTCGGCTCCTCGACGACCTCGACGACCTCGACGACCTCGGTGGCGGCCGGGGCCGCCTCGACGGTCTCGGTGGCCTCGGCGGCGACGGCCTTCTTGGTCGTACGGCGGCGGGGGGCCTTCTTCGGCTCCTCGACGACCGTCGCGGCGACCGGCGCGACCGGCTCCGCGACCGGGGTGACCGGCGCGGCGGCGAGCGCGGCGGCCGCGGTCTCCACGGTCTGGAAGCCCACGGTGTCGGCCGCGGGCACGATGCGCGCACGGCGGCGGCGCGGGGCCTTCGGCGCCTCGGGGGCGGCCTTCGGGGCCCGGTCCACCGGCTTGGCCTGCTTGACCACGGGCGCGGCGGCGACGGCGACCGGAGCGGCCTCCGCGACCGGGGCGGCGGCGGGGGCGAGGACGGACGTCTCGGCGACGCGCGCGACCGGGGCGTCGGACGCCCCGCCCGTGCGGGTACGGCGACGGCGGCGCGGGGTGCGCGGCTCCGCCGGCGCGTCCTCCGTCACCGCAGCGGCGACCGCTGCCGGCGCGGCGGCCACGGCCGTCTCGTCCGACCCGGAGCCACCGCGCGTACGGCGACGCTGGCGCGGGGTGCGCGTACGCTCCGGACGCTCCTCGACCGCCGGGGCGGCCGGCTTGCGGCCACGGCCACCACGGCCGCCGGGCTCGCCCAGGTCCTCGAGCTCCTCCGCGCCCAGACCGGCGCGGGTCCGCTCGGCGCGCGGCAGGACGCCCTTGGTGCCCGCCGGGATGTCCAGCTCCTCGTACAGGTGCGGGGAGCTGGAGTAGGTCTCGACCGGCTCGTGGAAGTCCAGGCCGAGCGCCTTGTTGATGAGCTGCCAGCGCGGGATGTCGTCCCAGTCGACCAGGGTGACGGCCGTGCCCTTGTTGCCCGCGCGGCCGGTGCGGCCCACGCGGTGGAGGAACGTCTTCTCGTCCTCGGGCGACTGGTAGTTGATGACGTGCGTGACGCCCTCGACGTCGATACCGCGCGCGGCGACGTCGGTGCAGACGAGCACGTCGACCTTGCCGTTGCGGAACGCGCGCAGAGCCTGCTCGCGGGCGCCCTGGCCCAGGTCGCCGTGGACCGCGCCGGACGCGAAGCCGCGCCGCTGCAGCTGCTCGGCGATGTCGGCCGCCGTGCGCTTCGTACGGCAGAAGATCATCGCGAGCCCGCGGCCGTTGGCCTGCAGGATGCGGGAGACCATCTCCGGCTTGTCCATCGAGTGCGCGCGGAAGACGTGCTGCTTGATGTTGGCGACGGTCACGCCCTCGCCGTCGGGCGAGGTGGCGCGGATGTGCGTCGGCTGCGACATGTAGCGGCGGGCGAGACCGATGACCGCGCCCGGCATGGTGGCCGAGAACAGCATGGTCTGACGCTTCGCCGGAAGCATGTTCATGATCTTCTCGACGTCGGGCAGGAAGCCCAGGTCGAGCATCTCGTCGGCCTCGTCGAGGACGAGGGCCTTGACGTGCGACAGGTCCAGCTTGCGCTGGCCGGCCAGGTCGAGCAGGCGGCCCGGGGTGCCGACGATGACGTCGACGCCCTTCTTGAGCGCCTCGACCTGGGGCTCGTACGCCCGGCCGCCGTAGATGGCGAGCACGCGGACGTTACGGACCTTGCCGGCGGTCAGCAGGTCGTTGGTGACCTGGGTGCACAGCTCGCGCGTGGGGACGACGACCAGGGCCTGCGGGGCGTCGGTCAGCTGCTCGGGCTTGGCCCGGCCCGCCTCGACGTCCGCGGGGACGGTGACGCGCTCCAGGAGCGGCAGACCGAAACCGAGGGTCTTGCCCGTGCCGGTCTTGGCCTGGCCGATGACGTCGGTGCCGGAAAGGGCGACCGGAAGGGTCATCTCCTGGATGGGAAAGGGGGAGACGATGCCGACGGCTTCAAGCGCCTCGGCCGTCTCGGGAAGGATTCCGAGGTCTCGGAAAGTCGTAGTCAGGGTGCTGCCTCTTCTGTGAGACGCGGCGTGAGGCGAACGCTGGGGGTCGTACCGTGCCGATTCGCTTCCGACCGGATCAAGGAAAGGATCACAGTCAGGTGGCGCGGGACCACTGCCGTCGCTCGAGCGTCGTGCCGCTTGAGGGACCCTCCCGCGGGTGCGCGGGGAGGGCTGTCGGGTCGGAGCCAGTCGGGCCACCGACCGGGCATCCTCATTCATGAGTCGGCCCACCGAGTACGTCCGAACGTGCGAAAACTTGTCCGCATACTCAGCAGGCGCTTTACCACTGTACCCCGGATTCGCGCATGTGTGTTGGGAGAATTGGTGATGAGGGCGCGGTCACAGCGACTGACCAGGGCCTTGAGCGCCCCGGGGAGCGGGCTATTGTGCGCTTCATGGAGACGCCTGACAACGCCACGCCCGCCGAAGAGCCCCTCACCGGGATCGCCGCCCAGGACTGGGCCACCGCTTCCGCCGAGCCGCAGTACCGCGCCGCGGTCGTCGATCTGCTCGGCGCGCTCGCCTACGGAGAGCTGGCGGCGTTCGAGCGGCTCGCCGAGGACGCCAAGCTGGCGCCGACCCTCGCGGACAAGGCGGAGCTGGCGAAGATGGCCTCCGCCGAGTTCCACCACTTCGAGCGGCTGCGGGACCGGCTCGCCGCCGTGGACGCGGAGCCGACCGCCGCGATGGAGCCCTTCGCCAAGGCGCTGGACGACTTCCACCGCCAGACCGCGCCGTCGGACTGGCTGGAGGGCCTGGTCAAGGCCTACGTCGGCGACTCGATCGCCAGCGACTTCTACCGGGAGGTCGCGGCCCGGCTCGACTCGGACACGCGCGCGCTCGTGCTGTCCGTCCTCGACGACACCGGTCACGGGAACTTCGCCGTGGAGAAGGTCCGCGCCGCGATCGATGCCGACCCGCGGGTCGGCGGCCGGCTCGCGCTGTGGGCGCGCCGCCTGATGGGCGAGGCGCTCTCGCAGGCCCAGCGGGTCGTGGCCGAGCGCGACGCCCTCTCCACGATGCTCGTCGGCGGGGTCGACACCATGGCCGCGGGCTTCGACCTGGCGGAGGTCGGCCGCATGTTCTCCCGCATCACCGAGGCCCACACGAAGCGCATGGCCGCGCTGGGCCTGGCGGCGTAACACTTACGGCGCGGGCGACCGCGTACGAAGGG